>JALSPK010000012.1 GCA_026986005.1 Saprospiraceae bacterium | reverse complement strand
CAAAGTAAAACAAAAGGTATCTGGTCAATTCAAATCCGGTCAAAATACTTTCACAATAATACGTTCTGTTATTGATACTTTGCAAAAAAGAAAATTAGATGTATACCAAAATCTTCAATTAATTGCTAATTTTACTCCAGTTTAGTTTAATTGGGCTTAATTCATGTGTTTATACTACCTGAGTAGTTACATAGGATTTAGATAACAAATGCATTATCATAGTCGCCTCAATAACATAGTAAACAATCTTTAAATGGCATCACAAATTTATTTGCGACTATGAATCGCATGCAAATGATTTTCCAATATAGTTGATGCGATCTAAGTTTATAGTCTCGTAGAGTCTTGCCCCGATCTTGTATTGGGGGCGACATATTATAGCAAGGGACGTGAGTCCCTTGTAGTAGCATGCGGTGGGTTGAGTGCCGTAGGTACGGCATATAATTTTATGATTAATACCTTGTGTTTTTGTGAAATTGAATACTGATTACCGACTAGTCCCCTAAGCAAAGGTTTCCCGACCTCTTGCCGTAAAATTCTCTCGCTGGCGGGTGCAAAGGGGTGGAATATTTCACTCAAATCTACAGTATATCATTTATTCGTAATTAAATTTCTTTTTGTCTTTTCAATTTTCAATTTTTTAAAAAAGGTTTCATTCTTAATTCACACATAAATAAAGTATATAATCAATTAATCATCTTATTTTCAAACAATAACTAAATCTATTTTTTGTATTGGGTCAGTTGTTCTAAATCTTTCTTTTAGACTAGCATGACCGGCTTTAAATGTCGCTAAATCATTTTCTTGTTTTCGATTAATTTCTTCTTGGGTGTTTAATTGATTCTCTAACTTTTTTAGTGTATTTTTTAACTCTGTCTCCAAGGCAATTTATTTATCCAATTCATTTTTAGTATTAATCAATTCATATTTCAGCTCTTCGTGTATTGCTTTTTTAATAGTGATTGATTTTAGATACAATAACGCAAGAGTTGAACCTACTACAAAAGCTGTGATTATCATAGCTAGAAGTCTTGTGTTTTCTTCATTCATAGGTTGTTTTATTTAATTGTTTTTTAGTACATCAAATACAATATCCAATAGATAAAGAGAGATTTAAAAGTAATCTAATTTTGTTTTAATACTTTTATAATATCCTTTTGTGAATTGATTTTTACAATGTAAATCCCATTATCATAATTAGACAAATCTACTTTTTCTGTTTTATTTTTGCGTACTTTACCTTTTTTAATTACAGTACCTTTTAAATCGAATATTGAATAAAAAGACTTTTCTTTTGAATCAATGTTTATTATATCCTTTGTAGGATTTGGATAAATAATGGTTTTCGCTGTTATTTGTTCTTTTATACCAACTGATTTTTTTTCCCATCTACCAAAAAATAATCCTTGCCCGTGTGTAGCTGCTAATACTGTGTTATCCGATTTTCTAACTCTTAGCATATCAACACGAACATTCGGAAATGTTGTATTTGGCTTCCAAATATTGTTTTTATCAAAAGACCAAATACCCAGCTCTGTAGCCAATAATTTTTGATTTGCATTTTCCGGATGATAAAGTGCCCATCTAATCGGTATATCAGGGAGATTATATGAAATATCATTCCATGTATTACCTCCATTGTATGTTTCCCATACTGATTGCACTCCATAGTTGGAGAAAGTTACCAATAATGTATCTTCGCTTCCACCTATAGCTATACTTGAAATATATCCTAGAGGAAAATCAGGACTACCAATATCAAAACTATATGGATTTTTTTGAGAATCTTTTATTTCAAATAGTTTACCATTTTGTGATCCGACAAAAAGCGTTGTTTTTCCCTCGTGTGAGTAAGGAGAGACCAATATATTTGAAAAATATGTATTTAAGCCTGTACCAAGGTTAATATATTCATTAATTATGGTATCCTGCAAAATGGATATTTTTAATAATCTATTAGATTTATGACCTGTAAATGTACAAGCATTTGTATATAAGATACTATTCTTGCTGTCATAATCACAAGGATTTATAAACACACCCGAATATTCACCGAAATTTTTAATATAGTTTGCATTTTCAAACAAATAATATCTGTTATAATAAACTGATGTAATCATTCTACTAGCATCTGTCTTATCTATAAAACAATAAGCACCATCTCCTCCTGAAATCATATTGCTAATATCAAGAGGTGATCCATTATACAACAAGGTTCCATTATCTTGTAGCCCGCCCACAAATGTGTTGTCACCGGCTATAGGCGACATATCACAAGCATAAAATTGTAGTGAAGAGAGGTTATTGCTTTTTTCTATATAAACAGGCAACTCCATATTGGCATTCTGTGAATAAAAAACACCCCCATCTGTGCTAAAAATAGCCTCAGTAGAAGAATTGGGCTTATATGCTATCTGATGTTGATCTGCGTGAACATAGTTTTCCCCTCCCCCATAATTCATCAAATACCAATATGAGGTTCGTGTCCAATTTTCACCGCCATTAATTGATTTCCACAAATCAAGCCCTCCAATAAATACATTTTGTGGATCTGTTGGGTTTACAGTAACAGTAAAAGCATGCCATGACAACGATGCCCAGTCCGGATTGTCATTTGGCAATGCCATAGATTTCCAAGTGAGCCCGCCATCTACAGATTTTAAAATATAATTTCCTTGTGCAAAATTGAAATCAAATTCGTTGTAATACCCTGCTCCTACAAGTGCATAAATTATATTCCTGTCCGATGGTGCTGCACCAAGTACAACCCGACCCGGTATAGGGAAAAGATCATTTTTTTCAATGAGCTTACGATAGTCATCAAAAACTGTCCATGAACCTTTTTGCCCTGTTGTCGAGCTTAAGATTGTTGCTCCACCTTTGCCTTCTACGTTTTTTAAACTGCCTACAAATATTTTGCCATCTGCTGCTATCTCAATATCTGAAGGAGCAAAATACAAATCTGTACCTTCAACTTTGGGAAGCACCTGTTTCCAAGTCTGACCATTATCTATTGATCTGTACAATCCTTCAGAAGGCTTGCTTTCGTGCAACACTCCGTGATAAACTCCTGAAACCACACCCGCATATATAACACTTTTTCCATCTTCATTTCTGACTTTGATATCGGATATATATTTAAAGTCTTTTGTTGATTCAATGATATCCCATGTTTTGCCTCCATCTATAGTCTTCCATATCCCATAACCTAAACCGGATGATTCCCTATATATATTTCTAGCTGTATGATATTCTCCTGTCCCTACATAAAATGTGTTCTTATTGCTAGGGTCATATGTTATACAACTTGTGGACAACCCCGGCCAAAAATTATTGACAATATTCCATTTACTACCATTGGCACTAATGTCATCTATGTAATATAGACCTCCTGAAACACTACATGCCCAAACTTTGTTATTTATATTTGGATCCCACATTATTCCTCTGGTTCTACCACCCATGTTGGATTCTATTTTATCCATTATTATCTCACCTCTAGGATCAATACCTTGTCGAGCTAGTGTTTTTTTTGTATATTCATATGCTTTGGACAGTCTCTCTACCGGAACTCTCTTCTCTTTAGGGTCAATGGTCATAAAATAGTTTTGCATCATTGCCATCTCCGGATTATCAGGTTTTTCACTTATTTTATTTGTCTTGCCATCATTGATTTTATTGTATTCTTCTTTTAGATAATTATCGTAAACATTTCTATTGTTTGCTTTATGTAAAATATATATTGAAAGACTAAAAACAATAATTGCTGTCAGTCCAAGGTAAATATATTTTTTAATCATATCTTTGTGTTTTAATTTTTTCAAAAGAATAAATATACTACCTTTTCTATAAACTTATAATCCTTTGAGTATATTTGTCTAGATTTTTTATATTTTTAGAATAAAATAATACTTATGTATCCTGATTTATCATATCTTTTTCATGACTTATTTGGCACTCATTATGACAATTGGACTTCAATATTCAAGACCTTTGGACTATTATTAGCTTTAGCTTTTTTGGCTAGTGCTTATGTATTAAAGCTAGAATTGCAAAGAAAAGAAAAAGACGGGTTACTAAAAGCAATGCCTGTAATTGAGAAAAAAAACAAATCCCAAAGCACGGTAATCACATTAATAATTAATTTTGTAATAGGGTTTATTATAGGCTTTAAATTATTTTTTATGTTTTCAAATTTTGATGCTTTTAAAGCTGATCCTGCTGCTATTTTATTGTCAGGTAAAGGAAATATAATAGGTGGGATAATTATAGGGCTCATATATTTTGCATATACATATTGGGATTTGAAAAAGACAAAAGAAAGCACAGAAATAAAAAAGACAATTATTCATCCTTACGAAAGAACGGGAGATATAACTATAATAGCAGCAGTTTCCGGTTTAATTGGCGCTAGATTGTTTTCGGTTTTAGAAAATTTGGATTCTTTCTTTGCTGATCCTCTCGGACAATTGCTCTCCGGCAGCGGTTTAACAATATATGGAGGATTGATATTGGCTTTTTTTATAGTATATCTATATGTTAAAAAAAACGGCATACCTCCTATTCACATGATGGATATGGCCGCATTGGCTGTAATAATGGGGTATGCCGTTGGTAGGCTGGGTTGTCAGTTTTCAGGAGATGGAGACTGGGGTATAGTAAACGAGATGGCAAAACCATCATGGTTTTTGCTACCGGATTGGCTTTGGTCTTTTAATTATCCACACAATGTAGCCCAACAAGGTATAATAATAGATGGCTGTCAAGCACATTATTGCCGACATTTGATACCCAAAGTTTTCCCTACACCATTATATGAATCTATAGCCTCTTTTGGCATATTCTTCCTTTTGTGGTCATTGAGAAAAAAAATAAAAATCGCAGGTGTTCTGTTTTTTATCTATTTAATCTTGCAAGGAATTGAAAGATTTTTAATAGAAATAATAAGGGTTAATCCAAGGTATAATTATTTTGGTTATGACTGGTCACAGGCACAATACATATCAATTGGATTTATTTTAATAGGAATTTTGGGAGTTGTTGTTTTATATAAAAAAAATAAAGTGTCATTGTAAATGAGTGATTCTATCAAACATGAATGTGGATTGGCATTCATAAGGCTTAAAAAACCTCTGAAGTACTATCAAAAAAAATATGGTACTGCTCTTTTTGGACTTCTCAAGTTGCAACTGTTGATGCAAAAGCAAAGAAATCGTGGTCAGGATGGAGCAGGAGTAGTAAGCATAAAATTAGATATGAAACCAGGAAAGGTCTTCATTAATAGACAAAGGACAAATAAGCAGGACAACCTGAAAAAGCTTTTTGATAACATATACAAAAATTACAAGGGATTAAGTAAAAAGAAAATTAATGATGCTAAATGGCTCAAAGCAAATGTTCCTTTTGCCGGTGAAGTTCTGTTGGGACATCTTCGATATGGTACTCATGGTAGCAATAGTATGAAAAATGTTCATCCGGTAATCAGACGTAGCAATTGGAAAACAAGAACTTTAGTTTTAGCCGGTAATTTCAACCTTACAAATGTCAATGAACTGTTTAGTGAATTGGTGTCTTACGGTCAACACCCATTTAGAAAATCCGATACAATTACAGTACTTGAAAAAATAGGACACTTCCTGGATCGAGAAGTACAACGAGAATTTGATTCACTTAAAAAGAAAGGTATTGATGACAACGTTGAATTAACAAAGACAATTAGTGATAAACTTGACCTCAAAACGGTATTGACAAAAGCATCCAAGAGTTTTGACGGTGGTTACGTAATAGGTGGAATGGTGGGTAATGGAGATGCATTTGTAATGAGAGACCCTAACGGTATTAGACCTGCTTTTTATTATGAAGATGATGAAATCGTAGTTGCAGCATCAGAAAGACCCGCAATCCAAACAGCTTTTGACATCAAAATCGAAAAAATAAAAGAATTAAAAAGAGGACATGCTCTGATAGTAAAAACAAATGGAAAAACTTCAGAAGTACCATTTATTAAACAAGGCAATAACCAATCTTGTTCGTTTGAAAGAATATATTTTTCTAGAGGTACAGACCGTGATATTTATCTTGAAAGAAAAGAACTTGGATTTACCATGGCAAAAATGGTGATGAAATGCATCGATTTTGATCTTGAAAATACTGTATTTTCATTTATTCCTAATACCGCTAATGTCGCATTTAACGGGCTAATCAAGGGTATGAGGGTCGAGCTCAACAAAGAAAAAAAGAAAAGCATTCTGGCTCTTGGTAATAATATTGATGAAGATAAATTAGAAAAAATACTGTCGAAAAATATAAGAATAGATATTTTGGTGGTAAAAGATGCCAAATTACGAACATTTATCCTTCAAGATAATTCTAGAAGTGAATTGGTATCTCATGTCTATGATGTGACATATGGAATTATAAATGACAATGTTGATACTATTGTGTTGATCGATGATAGCATTGTAAGAGGAACAACTCTAAAAGATAGTATTATATCAATACTTTCTCGACTTAATCCGAAGAAAATAGTTATTTTGTCTTCTGCCCCACAAATACGTTATCCGGATTGTTATGGTATTGATATGTCTAGAATGAATGAATTTATAGCATTTAGAGCTTTGGTAGAGCTGCTTAAAGATTCAAATCAAACATATCTGCTTGAAGAAACCTATCAGAAGTGCTTAAAACAAGAAAATCTACCTAATGATCAAATTGTGAATGAAGTGAAAAAGCTTTACGATATATTTGATTACGAAACAATTTCTAATAAAATTGCTAAATTGGTTACTCCTGAAGGAATAAAATCGAAAGTTTCGGTTATATATCAAACTGTGGAAAACCTTCACAAAGCTATTCCAAATCACATTGGAGATTGGTATTTTACCGGCAATTACCCCACAAAAGGCGGAAATAGGGTTGTGAACAAAGCTTTTATAAATTATATGAAAGGAAATGACAACAGGTCTTACTAAATTATCTTCGATTAATATAGTATTGTATTGACATTTTATACTATACTGTACATCAAATATAAGCATGGCAAAACAATGGTAAAATGTTTTTTTTGATAAACCGTATAAGGTTTTTTGCATCAAAGAGTTTTATTGTCACGCCATAATATTAAAATAAGCGACTATAGGTTTTCGCAATATTAGTCAGGATTGGTACAACTTTTCGACAAATCATTTAAATAATAAAACATGAATACTGTCGAAAAATTTATAAAAGAATTTGAAAATAAAAAACAAAATAATTCTGTATATCTACCGGAATCAGATTTTCCAAGAATAGTGATTATAGGTGCTGGCTTTGCAGGTATAAATATGGTCAGAAATCTAGAAAACAAACCTGTACAAATAGTACTTCTGGATCAAAATAATTTTCATCAATTTCAACCTTTGTTATATCAAGTAGCTATAAGCGGTCTAGAACCGGATTCAATAGTTTCACCTATTAGGAAAATATTTAAAACTTGTAAAAATCTTGTTTATAGGATGACTACGGTAAATGAAATATTACCTAAAGATAAGATAATTAAAACTAATAATGGAGATATTAATTATGATTTTTTAGTAATCGCAACAGGTAGTTCCACTAATTTTTATGATTCTGAAAATTTGAAAAAATTTACAATTGGTATGAAAAACATTCAAGATGCTTTGAATATCAGATCTTGGATATTGCAAAACTTTGAAAAGTCTATTTCACTAAATGATATAAAGGAAAAACATTCTCGCACCAAATTTATAATAGTCGGTGGTGGTCCGGCAGGAGTTGAGATGGCTGGAGCTTTAGCAGAATTTAAAAAATATCTACTTAAAAATGACTATCCCGAAATTGAATTTGATATGATGAAAATATATTTGATTCAAGCTGCAGATAGATTATTACCGGCTATGTCAGAAAAATCATCAAAACATGCAAAATCAGTCTTGGAAAAATTAGGTGTAAAAATAATGCTGAACACTTTTGTCAAAGACTATGATGGCGAAAAGCTTACCATAGACAACCAAAACGGTCTCGATAGTACAAGAGCAAAAACTGTGATTTGGACTGCAGGAGTAAAAGGAAATATCATCAATGGTTTGAATAAATCAGATGTCATCAAAGGAAATAGGATTAAAGTGGATGGTTATAATAGACTTAAATCTAACCCTGAAATATTTGCAATAGGTGATGTTGCTGCCATGATATCAGACAAATATACTAACGGTCATCCAATGATAGCTCAGGCAGCAATCCAACAAGGAGAAACTTTAGCAAAAAACATTCTAAACTTTGTAAAAGAAAACAAATTTTTATGTGAATTTGAATATAAAGATAAAGGATCAATGGCTATAATAGGTAAAAAAGATGCTGTTGCTGATATCAAAAGCTTTTACTTAAACGGAAAATTTGGATGGCTTTTATGGTCAATTATACACTTGCTGTCCATAAATAGTTTTAGAAATAAAATGAAAATAGCTTTTAATTGGATGCTTAAGTATTTTACTTATGATAAAACAAATCAACTTATAATAAGAAAATACAAACATTAAAACCTGACAAAAAAAACGTACTTTTTGCACAAAAAGTCATATTTTGACACATTTCGTTGTTTTTTATAGAAAAAAGTAAGCAATGTTATTATCAGTACACTAATCAATTGAATTATTAAAATAAAATATATAAAAAATGAAAAAGAAAATTCACTTTAATCTAATGCTTTTAATGATGCTGTTGGTAACAGGACAATTGTTTTCACAATTTAAAATTACGAATACATCAGATTACAAGACTAGGGAACAAATGTTTCTAGCAAATGAAATAAACGAAAGTGGCGAGCCATGGGCAGAGGCACTAGGTTACAACCTTGACGATTTGGATCCGATGATTCCAAACAAACCTGATTCGATTAGTTATACACTTGGTATAGAAGCCTATGAATATTCCAGATATCAGCTGGGTACTATTATATCAAGATCCGGAATGGGTCTACACATGATGTGGAGTCCAATGATTGGTTTATTGGCAAGTATGGCACCTGAGGGCGTAGATGGTAAATTTACTCCTGCAGCAAATGGGTACAAAGAAGATGACGTTTTGATGGGAATGATAAGACATTTTGGGCAAGATGCACATTTTGTACCGTTTAAAAATCCCTGGCCACAGTTTGCTGAGTTTATAGGTGGAGACCCACATTTGCCACATAAAATTGCAGATGATTTTGTGACTGATTTCAAAACACTCAGATGGGATAGAAGTAAAATGCAAAAAGTATTAAACCCCGGGGCTATGGGACAGGCTTTGATGAAACAATATCTATGGGCTCAGGATATGCTTGGAAGTTTTCATGATGATAATGAAGATGAAGTCGTACCGAACGGAGTATCTACACCTGATTCTTTAAACGGTAAGTTTGATCCTTCAAATAATATTTTTATCGGAGGTGACAATGCTGATGGTTTTATCGGACAGGTACTAACTGCCGAAGCCATTAATAAAATGCTATTTATGATCAACAAATTGACTTTTGACGGTACATCTTTGGGCGCAGTAAACCCCGCTACATATAGTCCACAAAATGGAATAAGATACTTTCCACATAAAATTGAAATCACAGAAGGAATGGTGGCTACAGGATTGCCTCCTAGATTGAATTCCATGAAAGTAATTGATAAATCCAGTCATTTATTTGATCAACTGTCAGTACTTTGGGGAACATTAAATTTCAGAAATATGATGAACCCTGCCGATACCAGCGATGAACCCCATATAGCATATAAATCTGTCTTTGATGGAGATCCTTTTCCTCCTTCAATGTCTGAAACAGGTAAACCGGGACCTTTTGATTTGATGATGGGAGCAAGTAAAGTGGTTTTTATGAATATTGCTGCTATGCATTTTGACGGTGCAAACAAAACATTCGTTAATATCTCCAATCTAGATAATGGAGCTGTAAAAAAAGGAAACAAAATATCAACTGTCAATGCAGCTTATATTATGGTTTTAATGAAAAAAATGGAAGAAGAATTTAAAGGTACTCCTATAGAAGGAAAACCAAAGCAAATGGTGATGGCACAAGCTAGATTTTTAATTGACAATCTTAAAGATGTATCCGGTGATTACTTTGACTCCTATACTATTGGAACTGGACATTCTGCCTCAAAATCATTAAGTTCAATTGCTGCAGCAATTAGAGGATTGTATTCTGCTTATGAATTGACAGGGAAAAATGAATTTTTACAAGAAGCTGATGCAGCATATCAAGTATTAATTTCAAAATACTATGTAAAAGCAAATAGCATGTTTAAAACAAATCCCGTAAGTAGCAAAGCTGTATATCATCCATTTAATGTAGCTTTGGTCACAGGGGCGCTAAGAGAAGCAAGTTTAGTTGGAAACCATACAGATGCCCCCGAAATATATACAAGGTTTTCAAAATCTGTTATAAATAAAATGCAGTTGTCTGAAGGAGGCGCTACAGGAGAAGAAGGTTCTGATTCTGATGGAGATGGAATACCTTTCATTCCCGAACAAGCGGACAGATTACCACCGGTCTTGGCTAATGAAGCAGAGTTTGATATATTAAATGCAACTTATGATCCTATTTTTGCTCAAAAAACCTCTTTGTCCAATTCACCAAATCCATTTTCAAATAATACAACGATTGAATTTGATTTAGAAAACAATACAAAAGTTGAACTAACATTGTACGATATAGAAGGAAGATTAGTAAATAGAATAATTAATAGACCAATGACAAAAGGTCATCAACAAGTACAGTTAAAAGTAAATAATAGTATAAGTACTGGTAGTTATTTTATTAAACTTAATACAAAAAGTGGTGTTGCAATTCGCAAAATTGTAATAAATAGGTAAGTATTTTCATAGTAATACCAAACCTCTATCAAAAGGGTGAAATAGAAAAAAAACTTTTTATAATCAGTATCTTTATGGCGGTTTGGTATAAGTAGTTAGGACGGAAGATAATATAATTTATCTTCCGTTTTTTTCCATGTCATGATATTTAGTGTCTGTCTATAAAGCCATCAAAATTTAAAAATAATCTGTGGCAAATTTATTGCGCTTTTTTGAAAATTCTGCTCATCGTTTTACCCGAAACGTAAAAAATAGTTATTTTGCAAATTATTTAGTACAATGAAAAGCAAAAAATCATATCCGGTATATTCAACTGCTGAGACCGTTGGTGCAAAATATGGTTTTTTTTATCAATGCCAAAGTATCTCGTGCTGTTACAGATTTGAATAATAAGGTGTTTTTTAAAAAAACTACCCCTTTGTCAATAAATTTAACAGACCTGGATTTTATGGATAAATGTTTTATTATTTTGATTTAAAAATAGCTTATGAAACACATCGCAAAAACACTATTATTTCTACTTATTGTTCCTAATTTTGTATTTGCTCAAGAATATAACAAATGTGGTAGTCTTGATACTAATCGTATTCAAGAGGAATTGCTTTTAAGAGGTGATCATTGGGGATATGGATATCAAGATCTTTTAAAGGATTTGATTCGGTGGGAAGCCAGCTCTTATTTGACTATTGACAGTATCGGTGCATCTGTTCAGAATAGAACTTTATGGGAATTAAGGATTAGTGATAATAATTCTAATGAAAAAAAACACATTATTTATATACATGTAAGAACTCATCCAAATGAAGTACAATCATTTTGGGTAGCTGATGAAATAATTAAGTTTCTAATTTCAGATGCTGTATTAGCACAAATATTGAGAACTAATTGCATCTTCTATATCGTACCAATGTACAATCCGGATGGAGTTGAACTTGAATATGCTAGAGAAAATGCAAATAAAATAGATATTGAAAGTAATTGGTATGCTGATTCGATCCAACCTGAAGTAAGAACCCTAAGACGAAGATTTGTACAATTGATGGGTAGCGACAAACCTATAGAATTGGCATTAAATCTTCATTCTGCATATAAGTGCAAAAGATACTTTGTTTATCATCACGAAAATGGAACTAGTAAAAAGTACACAAAGATAGAAAAGCTATTTATAAACTCAGTAGTTAGATATTTTGCCAGAGGGATTCAACCGTGGAACTTTATTATAACCTGGAAAAATGGCACACCTAAAAAATATCCGGAAAGTTGGTGGTGGCTCAATTTCAAAGAAAAAGTCTTGGCATTGACCTATGAAGATGGCAACTGCGAAGAGGCGGGAGAATATGATAAAACAGCTTTTGCGATATTATCAGGAATAGGAGAATATTTCAATATTCTAACACCTAGTTCAATAGTTGAAAATAAAACAACTGCTAAATTTGAGTTTCTCATCAGCCCTAATCCGGTCAAATCGGGTAAAGAAATACTAATTAAAATTGTTCTTTCACAAAAACAAAAAGTTAAATTTGAAATATTTGATATAAATGGGCATAAAGTATCAAATTTATTTAATGGTATAATGAAAGAAGGAACAACTGAACTAAAATTTAATACATCAAATATTTTACATGGATATTATTTTTATAAATTTACCTCTCCTACTAAACAAAATATTAAAAGGCTAATCATTTTATAGAATTATCACCTAATAATAAAATTTATTTTGTTAATACATATCCATTAGCAATAGAATAAATACAAATTTGTATAATTTAAAATATAATAGAAAAATTTTTTGTTAAAACTTATTTATCTAATATATCAAATGTATATTTGAGTTTGTTTTGATATTTTTAAAATTTTAAATAAATATAATATATACATTAGTATGTTTAATTCCAATAAAAAGCCTGATTATGTAGCAGGAAACAAAATTATCTATCTTAACAGAGGGTTAAATATTAATATTAAAGGGAAGGCTAAAAAAGCTTATTTTGATGATATTGAAATAAAAAATTATGCTGTACAACCAGGTAATTTTAGAGGAGTCGTCCCGATCCCCAAAGTTGTTGTAGAAAACGGTGACATAGTAAAATCAGGAGATTTATTATTTTTTGATAAAAAAAGACCTGAATTAAAATTTGTTGCTCCTGTAAGTGGTAAAGTTATTGCGATAAGAAGAGGATCCAGAAGGTCAATAAAACAAGTTGTTATAGAGGCTGATGAGAAAATCTCTTATAAATCCTTTAACTCACCGGATTTGAATTCAATTGATAGAGAGACTTTAGTAGATTTTCTATTGGAAGCCGGATTATGGCCATTGATAAGACAACGACCGTATGATTTTGTTCCTGACAAGGATATAGTTCCCCAAAATATATTTATTTCTACCTTTGATACAGCTCCTTTGGCTGCGGATATGAATTTTGTGATTGAAGGCAGAGAGAAAGATTTTCAAAAAGGACTGGATGTGCTTAATAAACTAACTTCAGGTAAGGTCTTTCTCGGACTAGATGCCAATAAAGATAGTGCACCTTCTGATGCATTTACTAAAGCAAAAGGTGTTGAGAAAACATATTTTAGAGGTCCGCATCCATCTGGAAATGTGGGAATACAAATACATCATACAGCTCCGATTAAAGCTGAAGATAAAGTCTGGATTTTAGGAGTGCAAGAGGTCTTAACAATCGGTGCTATGTTCGAAAATAATATTTATGATGCTAGAAGAGTAATAGCTATCACCGGTGATGAGGTAATAGATGCAAAATATCTTAAGACATATATGGGTGCTGATGTGTCAGATACAGTTAAAGTGTGTATAAAAAACATAAAATGTAGAGTGATATCAGGAAATGTATTAGCTGGAGAGACTAAAATGTTTGGAGAATACCTGAATGCATTTGACAGTCAAGTAACAATTATTAAAGAGGGCGATGATTATGTTCCATTTGGATGGTTGATATCACAGAAAAAAACACCAACATTCTGGAAGGCATTTTTAGATCAATGGTTTAGCTTTGGTAAAGAAATGGATGTTGACACAAATACCAATGGTCAAAAAAGAGCCTTTGTTGCTACGGGAATATATGAAAAAGTATTACCAATGGATATTTATCCTGTTCATTTGATGAAAGCTATTTTGGCTGGAGATATCGAACAAATGGAAGGATTGGGAATAAATGAACTTGCGGAAGAAGACCTTGCTTTATGTGAATTTATATGCCCTTCCAAACAAGAGTTTCAAGCAATACTACGAGATGGTCATAGGATAATGATAGAACAAGCTTAGATAAGTGTAAAAGTAAAAAGAATAAATTTCAATGAAAAGAATATTAAAATATTTTAAAAAAATTGAACCGGATAAATTAAAAAAGCCTCTACTCTTTTCAATGTGGGAAAGCTTTTTTACGTTTTTCTTTGTGCCAAAAGACACTACTTCCGGTATAGGTACTCATATCAAAGACAGAATGGATTTAAAAAGATTAATGACGTTTGTTGTTATCGGTTTGATCCCCGCATATATTTTTGGTATATATAATATAGGACATCAGCATTTTTTGGCATTGGGTCAATTTACTGATTTATCAGCAGGATGGAATCTTAAGATAGCGCACGGAATAATCAAGTTGTTGCCTATATTTGTTGTAACAATGGTAATAGGTCTAGGCTGGGAATTTGTATTTGCTTCAAAAAAAGGAGAAGGTATAGAAGAAGGGTTTTTGGTGTCAGGAGCATTGATTCCATTGATTATGCCACCTGATATACCATTGTGGATATTAGCAATAGCGATTACATTTGCAGTAGTTCTAGGAAAAGAGGTATTTGGTGGAACCGGAATGAATATATGGAATGTTGCATTATTAGCGAGGATATTCGTATTTTTTGCATACCCATTGGCAATCTCGGGAGATGAAGTATGGATAAGTGGATTTGATAAAATAGCAGCAGGAGTAAGCCCCAATTACGGTTGGTTTCATACCGGATTATTCAATACCATATTTGATTGGTTCGGTTGGGCAAAGTTTGACCCCGGTTGGTCAATAGTCGATGGCTTTACAGGAGCAACCCCCTTGGCTATAGCCAAAGATGGTGGTTGGGATGCGGTGACTCAGGTATACTCTACAAGTGATATGTTGTGGGGGACAATACCTGGTTCTATTGGAGAGACATCAAAACCATTGTTGTTATTAGGTGGCTTATTGATTTTGCTTACAGGTATAGCAGACTGGAGGATTACAATTAGTGCGATTATAGGAATAGCATTGTCGGGATTTATATTCAACATGTGGGGTATTACACCATTGATGACCATACCTTGGTATTATCATTTTTATATCGGTGGTGCAGTATTAGCAATTTTCTTTATGGCTACTGATCCGGTAACTGCTTCAAGTACATTTAGAGGAAAGTGGATTTACGGATTTATGATTGGAGTTATAGGAATGTTGATAAGGGTAATAAATCCGGCATATCCCGAGGGTTGGATGCTAGCGATTTTATTTATGAATTCATTTGCTCCATTGATTGACCATTTTATTATTTCAAAACACATCAAAAAACGTTTAAAAAGTGAATAGTTCAAAATATATAATAGGATTTACTGCATTGTTGACAGCCTTTGTAGCATTGGTACTGTCCTTGATGTACACGGGTCTAAAGGAAAAACACAAGCAAAATGAGCTTTTATTTGAAAAAAGAGCTGTTTTGGGTGCCATTCAAGATAAAGTTGGTAAAAATATTGCAGACCTCAATGATGATGAGATATTGCAGATTTTCAATACAAACATTAAACAGTTGGTTTTAAATACAAAAGGAGATGTATTAAACCCACAAGAAGTTGAGAAAAAAGGCTACAAAGGAGGGAAAGCAGAGAATATTGACATGAAGGTAGAGATGAAAAAACCAAAAGATGCCAGGTTGTTGCCACTCTATGTATATAAAGGAAAAGATGGAAAAGAATTGTATATTACCAGACTGTTTGGGAAAGGATTGTGGGATGAAATAAGTGGTTACTTAGCTCTTAGTTCAGATAAAAATACTGTAGTAGGTGCAAGTTTTGACCATAAAGGCGAAACACCGGGAATGGGAGCTGAAATGAAAGATAATCCTAAATTTTCTGCTCAGTTTAAAGGAAAAACAATATTTGATAAAGACGGAAAACTAGTTTCTATAAACGTTAGGAAAGGTGGTGCAATAAATAAAAACCATGATGTTGATGCTATTTCGGGTGCTACATTGACTTCAAACGGTATTACCAATATGCTAAAATCCAGTTTGGAAAATTATTACCAATATTTGAAAAAATAAACTAAAACATATAAAATGTCAGAAATAAAAGAAAGTAAAAAAGCTCTTTTTCCTATGACAAAAAAGGAAAGAAAATTGCTTTTTGATCCGTTGAATGATAACAATCCGGTGACTGTTCAGGTATTAGGAATATGTTCTGCACTTGCTGTTACTTCGATGTTATTGCCTTCTATAGTGATGGCAATAGCAGTTACATTTGTTGTTGCGTTTTCAAATCTAGCAATATCTCTATTGAGAAATTATATTCCAAAGCAGGTTAGAATGATTGTTCAGCTAGTAGTGATTGCATTTTTGGTTACGATTGTAGAACTAACTCTTAAAGCGTATAGCTATCCTGTTTATAAGCAATTATCGGTATTTATCGGGTTGATTATTACAAATTGTATTGTGATGGGAAGACTAGAAGCCTTTGCAATGGCAAACAAGCCTTGGCAATCATTTCTTGATGGTATAGGTAATGGCCTTGGTTATGGTGTTATACTGATAATAATATCATTTATTCGAGAATTGTTTGGTAGAGGGACATTGCTATCAGGGACTCCAATAGAAATGAAGATAATTGGAGCTAGTTCTGATTTTTGGATTGATACCACTACCAATCCATATTTTGGTTGGTACGTAAACAATAATCTTATGGTTTTACCGGCTGCTGCATTATTTATTATGGGTTTGATTATATGGTATCAACGAAGTAAAAATGAAAAATTGATAGGCATTTCTTAAGAAATAAAAAACAAAAAAATGGAAGATTTTTTGAATGTATTTATAAAATCAGCGTTTGTAGAGAATCTGGTGTTGTCATATTTTCTCGGCATGTGCTCATATTTAGCGGTATCCAAATCAGTAAAAACAGCTATGGGATTGGGATTGGCTGTTATTTTTGTACTTGGTATTACTGTTCCTATTAACTGGTTAATCAATCATTACTTGTTGTCCGAAGGTGGCCTTTTAGGTATGGATTTAACCTTTTTACGGTTTATCCTTTTTATTGCTGTTATCGCTTCGATGGTACAACTGGTAGAGATGGTAATTGAGAAGATGTCCCCAGCTCTTTATAATTCACTAGGGATTTTTCTACCTCTTATTACTGTAAATTGTGCTATACTGGGAGCATCACTATTTATGATTTCCAGAGAATACAATTTTTCTGAAAGTGTTGCATTTGGTTTGGGTGGAGGTTTTGGATGGTTTTTAGCTATTATTGCTATTGCGGCAATCAGAGAAAAACTAAAATATTCTAATATACCTGCACCATTGAGAGGACTTGGAATAGCATTTATAATTACCGGTTTGATGGGGATGGCTTTTATGGGCTTGATGGGAATTGATCCTGCTATCTTTTTTAGTGGCAAATAAAATATAATATAATGGTATTAGCAATAGATTTTAATTTTATCATAGCATCGGTTGTAGTTTTTGTTGTTATTATTTTACTACTTTCCATCATGCTATTGTATGCGAGAAAAAAACTTTTACCTCAAGGTAAAGTAAAAATGGTAATTAATGGAAAAGATGATGATATTAAAGAGGTAGATCCCGGTTCTTCACTTTTAAGTACATTGTCAGACCAAAATATATTTCTTCCAAGTGCTTGTGGTGGAGGTGGTACCTGCGCTATGTGTAAATGTACTGTTGAAGAAGGAGGAGGTGATGTATTGCCTACGGAAATGAATCACTTAAGCAGAAAAGAGGCTGCTGAAGGAATGAGATTAGCATGTCAGGTTAAAGTGAGAAATGATATTAAAATAAAAATTCCCGAGGAGATATTTGGTATCAAGAAAATGGAATGTGAAGTAATCTCAAACTACAACGTAGCTTCATTTATCAAGGAATTTATCGTAAAATTACCCGAGGGAGAGCATTTGGATTTCAAAGCAGGGGGCTATATCCAAATAGATGTCCCTGCACCTCTGAAAGTCGAATTTAAAGACTTTGATATATCTGCACATCCCAAATACCATAAAGACCCTAAAACCTTTCAAGGAGAATGGGATAAATTTAAAATGTGGGGTTTGAAAATGATCAATGATGAACCCCAGTTTCGTGCATATTCAATGGCTAGCCATCCGGCAGAAGGGGATATCATAATGCTAAATATTAGAATTGCCGCACCACCTTGGGATAGAGAAAAAAATACTTGGGCAGATATCAATCCCGGTGTTTGTTCTTCCTATGTCTTTGATCAAAAACCGGGAGATAAAGTTGTTATTTCCGGACCATATGGTGAATTTTTTATAAATGAAGAATCCGATCGTGAGATGATATATATCGGTGGTGGTGCAGGAATGGCTCCATTGAGATCTCATATTTTCCATATGTTTCATACCCAAAAACAACGTAAACGAAAAGTTTCGTACTGGTATGGTGGCCGTACAAGAAGAGAGTTGTTTTATGTTGAAGAGTTTAGAGAAATAGAAAAAGAATTTGATAACTTTAAGTTTTATATAGCACTAGACAATCCTCTCCCCGAAGATAATTGGAAAGAAAAAGACAATATTGATTCTCCCGGTGACGGCTTCAAAGGATATATAATGAATGTGCTTTATGAACAATACCTAAAAGATCATCCGGAACCGGAAGAATGTGAGTATTATTACTGTGGACCTCCTGCTATGGCAGCTTCAATTATGAAGACTTTGGATGATTTGGGTGTACCAAAAGAACAAATTTATTTTGATGACTTCGGGTAGAAGATAGCTGATGAGATACTTATTACTGTTTTTATTAATCTTTGTGTTTTCATGTGGAGATAATCATTATTTCTATAAAGAAAAGGAAATGGATGAAGATAATATATGGACATATGACAACTATTTTCAAGCTGACTTTGATGTACAAGACTCTATGCCTTATGATATTTATCTTGAATTAAAACATACAGATGACTATCCATTTGAGAATATATATTTGAGAATAATTGATAATTTCAAAGCAGTAAAGGATACCGATGTTGTTAATATGAATTTATCTGATACCTACGGTATATGGTATGGTAATAAGAATGGGAATACATATACTTACCCAAGTCTATTAAGAAAATCATTCAAATTTAGTAATAAAGGTCTACATAGCATTAAAATCGAACAATTTACCAGAAGAGACTCTTTAGAAGGCGTTGCAACTGTCAGATTTTATATCAATAAAATAAATAGCGATAAATAAACCTTCTTATTCACACTCTTACTATTCATTCACTTTATCCCAAGCTTTTTTTGCTATTTGGTTAGTAGCATCCTCAATAGAATAACTACCTGCCAATGCATCATTGACTAAGGACATATTACTTTCAAGTTTTAGTATATTTTGAATGTTTAACATTAGCCTCATTGTATTTTTTATGTCTTTGATTCCATCTGTTTTTGGTGCGATATTTATCGAATCCACACCGGCTATTGCACCGGTCATTGATAATATAGTAGCAATTATCAAATCATCGTTTTCATCATCTGTATATGAGTCGTGATTTATTCCTAATATTATTTTTGCACACAAATCCTCTGCATCATAAGATTTTAAATAATTTTTCCATAATACTTTAAAAGCTCTTAAAGTTGATATATCCGCAAGTATAGTTCCATTCATGAAAAAATGAAACTTTAGTTTTTTTAGCAACCAATTTAGCTGATTTTTATCAATTTTCGATTTCTTTATGTAGCTACTTAAAGTATTCAATGATTCAGATAGGTAATCTACCGGCGTTTTTGATAAAGCTCTTTCCGTTTTAAAAT
>JALSPK010000011.1 GCA_026986005.1 Saprospiraceae bacterium | reverse complement strand
GGCTTCGTATGGAGTGGATAGTGTGGTGCAGCTATATCTCACGGTACATCCTGAGGGAAGAGTGGATATAGATACGGTGCTATGTGAAAAAGGGGATATGCTGCAGGTGGGAGATAGCATATTGACAGAAGCGGGAGTGTATGAGATAGGACTCAAGGATATATTTGGTTGCGATAGTATAGTTACGGTGTATTTGGATTATGAAAGTCTGGAAGTTGCGGATAGTATCACGGCAAACTATGGTTGTGAAAACGGGAAAATAGACCTTATACTTCAAAATGCCAATAATCCGCCTTATACTTTTTCGTGGAGTGGTGGAGAGACCACGGAAGATATATCGGGACTGTCATCAGGGGTATATACCGTAAAAATCACGGATAAAAGCGGATGCATATACGAAAAAGAGTACACGGTAGATGACTCAATAGCATACCTGATACCCAATGCATTTTTTCCTTCGGGACAAGAAGAACTAAATAAGACCTTCCGCATATATCAAGCAAAAGAAGTAAATATATTAACCACAGAGATATATGATCGCTGGGGCGAAAAAATCTTCAACGGAGGACAAAATGAATACTGGGATGGCACATATCAGGGCAAAATGCAGTCCCCCGGCGTGTATCTATACCGGATAGTGATAGATTCGCCATGTGGGGAGGAGGTGAAGACGGGACAGGTGATGCTGTTGAGGTAGGAAGTTCAAAGTTCAAAGGCAAAAGTTCAAAGGCAAAAGTTCAAAAGTTTGGAAGATAAAAGGAAAAAGATAAAATGTGAAAATTTGAAAATGAGGGAATGCCTTTAAATGGCGTTTCAAATTTATTTGAAACAAAAAAAACCAGCGGAACTTGCCGATACGTAAGTGCCGGGTAAAAGAGGTGATAAAACAAACAGTGAAAATGAAAGACAAAAGTATGATGAATAATGAATTAACTACATCGAATACAACTTAATGTTCCTTAATGTCTTAATGGTTTAAAATATCAGAAGACAAAAGGACAAAGACAAAAGATAAAAGTACAAAGATAATTGTAAATTATGAAAGGTGAATTATTAAAGCCGGCTTTGAAGTCATGCTATCGCATGCTTTCAAGTCCTGGCTTTTGTACCAATTAATTGTATTACATTTCTATTTGTAATGTTTCAAATGAATTTGAAACGCCTTTTGAAAGGTGTCGTACATTTATTTGAGATAACTAAAAGTTATGTGAATATGTTTTAAAAAGGAAGTTTATAAAGCCAACTTTAAAATTGTTAAAAAAATAATTTATGAAAATTTATTTAATTTTATTCCGTTATGAAGTTCTCTCTAAGTGATACTAAACCGCTTTCAAGATGGAGAGATAGGATAGGACTTAGTATTTGCTTAATCAATAAAAATCAAACTAGTTATGAAGTATTATATTTTTTTAATTTTAGTTGTTTATACTCTAATTGGATGTTATAAAGATGTTTCCGAAGTTCCTAGAGAGTTTGGTAAAGCCGGATCAAATGAAATTTTACATTTTACTCTTGAAAATAATGAATTTTCATCAATTTACTATCCAAAAGATTTTTCATTATTGAAAAGTAAAGCACCGGTGATCTTTTTAGCCTCAGGTTGGTTTTCCGAACCCCAAAAATCAATTACTTACGAATCATTAATTACTTTTATGGTAAGTCATGGTGCTGTAGTCATCTATACATACGAAGGGGCAAAAACATCTGCTCAACATTCTATTGATGGATATAATGAAGTATTGGCATCTGATTTTGTGAGAAAAAATATTTGGGAACATGTAGATACAAATAAAATTGGGGTAGTTGGACATTCTGCAGGAGGAGGTCTTGTGTTTAAAATAATGGACTATTACTCTAAGGTAAAAAAATATGGATCTCAAGGAAGATTCATAATGGCACTTGATCCATGGTTTGCTTTTGATATGGATTCTATTGCTATGAAAAACTTACCTCAAAATACAAATACCGTTATTGTTAAATTTGGAGTTGGAGGAAACAATGATGCAGACGGAACTGATGCTAGAATTCCATTGACGGAGTTCTATCTTTTGGAATCAATTGATAATAAAAATAAAGATTATCAAATATTTGAAAATGCTGATCATGCCTATCCAAAAGGTGAAAGACCATTTAGCGAGATGCAGGGGATACTAAAGCCATTGGATGCATTGATGGAATATACTTTTGTGAATCAATCGGAGGGAGTAAGAAAAACAGCTCTTGAAAACGGAAACGACGACCCGTATGGTAGTGGTATTCAGGTCGTTAAATCTAAAAGCGAATATGCTTATCCTTGTGATGGGGCACAAACCTTGATTGATTATTGTAAAATAGTAGAATGACATAAGAAATTTTTATTGTTTTATATTGATAATTCCGATAGAGTTGTTTTTTGAAAAAAATCAAGCACATAATAGACAATCACTAATGAATTTAATGATTTTTAGGGTTTCAGGCAGCGTTTTAAGGATTATTTGCGTCTTAATATTAAAGACGGCAATTTATTAATATTTAAACCAATTCATTATGAAAGAAAAGAATATTAGCAAGCAGAAAGAGCTCTTCGAACAAATTGTACAAATATTGAAAGAGCAATTTTCAAATGTCAAACCGAATATTAATAAAGTTAATAAATATCTCAATGAGAGTTATTCTTGACTCTTTCTCATTCTTTTTCTTCTAAACCAAAAGTAAAGTAAAATTCCTACAATTAGTAATATTGGGCCAAATATTTTAACCCAAGCAGCAAGGATGATGTCTTGATGTAGTATTGTGGCATGTTCTTTGTCCGAATGAGGAATCATGTCCGTAAATTCGGCTACTGAAGTAATCATTGATACTGCTACATCTCCATTAGGTAGATCTTGATGACATGCAATACAAGTTCCTACTCTTTCCATTTTTTCTCTTTGCTTTTGAGTCAAAGGAGATGACAAAGGCCAATGATGTCCTACTGTTTGCATTTGTTTCCCATCTCTGGTGACTACCATTGATAAGTCCATATCCAAATCATCTGTTCTAGTAAGCTGTGGTCTTGCATTTTTGCTTATTACCTTGCCATCACCGGTTCTTAAATCTGTATATCTATCTTTTGTATACCCTTGCATGAATTGATTGTCGCCGATACCATAGCCCAATGCTTTGGGGTTGGTATGACAAGAAGTACATTCACGTGCTTTAGCTGTAATGGTATGTGGCTGAACAGGTGTCATATCAATTCCTTTCTGACCTTCTTCTCCTCCGCCTTCAAGACCGGGAGGTGTATGCCAAATCTTGTTGTATACAAGAGCATCTCCATCTTCACCAATAACCGTAGTAATCTGTTGACAGCCCGGTATTATTGGTGTCACACGCCCTTCTCCATTTATGCCTAGTACAGGATCTTCCCATCTGAGATAAGATCTTCCCTCTCTGACTTTACCCTTAATCATGGGCTTACCAAGTCTTTCACAGCTTTCTGCTGTTTCTCCAAGATTGTTTTGGATTTGTCCGGCTTTTACCCAATCGAATCCTTGTTTGCTATCCGAATAATCTACTTGTACATGGCAGCCGTAGCATTGTGGAGCCCAAGTAGCGTGGCAAGTATAGCACTCCATTTTATCCATATGAGCTTTATTGGCTACCATGGCTGTTCGAGCTTTGACTGGATTTTTCCAAAGATTGTCGATATTCATTTTTTTCAAAGTAGGCATTTTAAAATCCAAACCACTAGCAGAATGGACTATGATATCCCCTTTGCTTTTCACTACATTGCCAAATGGATTTCCTCTTGCGGTCAATACATACCCATCTTCTTTTTCATAAACAGTATTAAAGTCATTTTGGACAGGTAGCAGCGTGTCGGACAATCCTCTTGCTTTATCCTCCAAGTCTATTCCGAATTCATCACTATATCCTAAAGGCAATTCCCAAGGATATTTATCAGGTGTGCCATGACAATCTTGACATTCTATTTCTACTTCGCCCAAAGTTGAAGTGCTGATATTTCCATTGCCATGAACAGAAGTGGTGGTATGGCAATCTTGACAAAGCAGCCCCCCTTTTGGATTACCATCTCTGCTTTTTATATTGTGATGTGCATCATCTTGTATATAGTGATATCTTTTTCCATGAAGTTTGGTTTGTGATGAGCCGTCGCTATTCCAAGGTGTATCATAGGCTGATTCCATGAGTCCCAGATATGACATTCCTATCCTCTTTCCTCTATTGTGACAGGTTGTACAGGTCTCGTTTGGTATACCTGAATAAGTGATATCATTTACCTTCACTTTAGTCTTGCGTGAGGACTGAATCGAATGCACCAACAAATGCCCTGCTTTATCTTTGGGAATAGTCTTGTCATTTCCTTCGTATTTACCTTCATTAGAATATGGGATGTGACAGGATGAACAACCCATTCCTCTATAGTCGCCTCTTCTTTGTTTGCCTCTTACTCCCACGTGGCATCTTAGGCACTCCTGTCTTAAATATGTAAAAACAGCCTCTTCAGGATGTTTTTTTATTCTTTCCATTGAAGAAGCCTCAGGGATTTCTTTTATTGATTTGGGAAAATTGTCAGGATATTTTTTCATGAGTTTGTGCATATATCTTTTATACTCCGCTGTGCCAAAAAGAGGATCATCTCCATCTGTATCATCTATATTATAGTTTCCGTATACTGCTTTATAGCCTGTTTTGGCTCCCCATCCCCACATTCCACCTTGTATTTTTCCCGCTTCTGTTTGCATTAGGTTGCGATGCATTGCATACTGGTGGTCTTCATGACATTTGCCACAAGTCTTATCCAATACTGACATTGAACCGGGGTGGATAATTAATCCTTTATGCGCATTTATTTTATTATTTTCTTCTTTTGGATTACCATAATGGCATACGACACATCCATTTGGGTCACCCGCTTTTTTGCCTTCTTTTATTATTTCTTTCATCATGTCAGATTGCATATCTCTTATAGGTTCAATTCCATGGTGACATTTGGATGCCAAACATCCTCTGTCAGGTTGAGGATACTGACCATTATTTTGAATAGAGGGATAAGAAATTTGACCTGAATTAAAGCTTGAAATTATTTCATTAGTTGATGAATTTTCAATTTCGATATCTGTAATTTTATGAGACTGCGCAAATAAAATTATCACTGAAAATAAGATGACTTCTGTAAATATTGTGAAAGCTAATTTCATATATAATTATATTATTTTGACCAAAGTTAGAATTTTGAATTTAAATTGCAAATATTTTAGTATATTAATAATACATAAGGATTTTGTAAGACAAAATAAAGGTATTTAGAATAATATTGATTATTTTTGTCATATGAAATATAAAGGAATAAGTATTTTATATGATGATAACCATATATTGGTTGTAAATAAACCCAATGGACTGTTATCGCAAAAGGACAATACTGGAGATGATAGCATTATTGAAATTCTCAAGGAATTTATAAAAGAGAAATACAATAAGCCGGGCAATGTTTTTTTAGGATCTGTGCATCGTCTGGATCGACCGACAAGTGGTGTTATGGTGTTTGCCAAAACGTCAAAGGCTTTGACTAGGTTGACTGTTGCGCTTAAAAACAAAGAATTTGATAAGAGGTATTTTGCTATTGTTGAAGGAAAAATAAGGGAGTTTGAAGGAAGATTAACTCATTTTTTAATTAAAAATACTAGGAAAAATACTGTTTCAGCTTTTGCGCAGCCTAAGAATGGAGCAAAGAAAGCAGTGTTGGCATATAAACTACTGAGCATTTACGGAGAGTATAGTCTTCTTGATATTAATATATTGACAGGAAGACCACACCAAATAAGAGTGCAATTGAGAGAAGAGCTATCTCCTATATATGGAGATATAAAATATGGTGCAAAATTTAGAAAAGGGGATAAAAATATTTGCCTTCATTGTCATAGTTTGAGTTTTGAGCATCCTATCAAGAAAGAAAGAATGACATTCAATGCTTTACCCGATTTTAATAATTGCATATGGAATTATTTTATTAAATACTTAAGTTAATATTTGCCTATGATTAAATTTAGATGTAATTTTGCGGTCTAGTGAGGGATGTACGACCAGCTCCTTCTGAACTCCCCCAGGGTAGAGATGCAGCAAGGGTAGGAGGTTGAGCGGTTAGGTATATTTCCTCACTTTTTTATTTGTCTTCCCTTATATTTTTTTTATTATGAAAATAGATATAATTTCAGCAGTTCCGGAGTTGCTTGACAGTCCTTTGAATTATTCAATAGTACAAAGAGCCAAGGAAAAAAATCTTGTAGATATTAATGTTATTAATCTACATGATTATGGATTGAATAAATACAAGCAGATAGATGATACCCAGTATGGTGGAGGAGCAGGAATGGTATTAATGGTAGAGCCATTGTACAATTGTATCATGGATTTGAAAAGGGAAACTGTGTATGACGAGATAATATATCTGACTCCTGATGGTGATACTTATAATCAAAAAACAGCAAATTCACTTTCATTGAAAGGTAACTTGCTTTTGATTTGTGGGCATTATAAGGGGGTGGATGAAAGGATTAGAGAGCATTTGGTTACCTTGGAAATATCAGTTGGGGATTATGTCTTATCCGGTGGAGAGATTGCTGCAGCAATATTGACGGACTCTATAGTTAGATTGATTCCGGGAGTGATTAATGATATCGAATCAGCTTTATCTGATTCATTTCAGGATGATCTATTGTCACCTCCCGTATACACTAGACCAGCAGATTTTAAAGGGTGGAAAGTACCGGATATTTTGTTGTCAGGTCATGATCAAAAGATTGGAGACTGGCGTTTGGAGCAAAGTATTAGACGGACTGAAGAAAGACGACCGGACTTATTGAAAGAATAGATACAGCAGTTTAGATCTTTATAAAAGTATGAATTTGCACACGATGGTTTTCCAAGTTGTAATACTTTAAGAAATAAGTGCCTTTTTTAAGATTTTTAATGTCTATTCTGTTCTTATTGCCAGAATTTAAAGGTAAATTGATATCTGTGATAAGTTTGCCCTGATTGTCAAAAATCTCAATTTTAAAAGTTTTGGTGTAATCAGAAATAGAATAGTATAAATAATCTGAAACCGGATTTGGGTATAGACTGATTTTGTTGTCAAAAACATGAACGCTTTTAACTCTACTATATTTGAAATTTCCGTCAAAATCAGATTGTCGCAGTCTGTAATAATTCAAACCTGCATATGGAAACTTGTCTGAAGCCCTATAATTGTTAGTGCTATTTGTTGTACCATTACCTTTTATTGAAGCTATCGTTTTCCAATCTGAAATATTATTGCTCTTTTGGATATCAAAGAAATTGTTGTTGACTTCACTTACTGTAGTCCACTCAAAGTAAACTATTTTTTTGTTTAAATGAGTTTCCCATTTCAATAAATCAATCGGTAACAAAGCAGCTTGGCAATCCGCTCCGGTAGGAAGGTCAAAGACTTTAAAATTATATGCTAGTTTGCCTTCAGTAG
Organism: Saprospiraceae bacterium; assembly: GCA_026986005.1. Taxonomy (GTDB): domain Bacteria; phylum Bacteroidota; class Bacteroidia; order Chitinophagales; family Saprospiraceae; genus JADJGA01. Next base: position 54,328 of record JALSPK010000011.1, on the reverse strand, counting down.
GGAAACGATACGTATAATTACCGGCTTTTAATGTAAAGTGGAAGCTTAAATTATGGAATTCCCCATCAGAAAGGACAATTTGATTAATCAAATCATATATTTTGTCATATATACTAATTGTCAAATCCTCTATATCTTCATTTAGGTAAAACGGGTATTTTAAGATATTTCCATTAAATAATAAGTTGCCGTCTGAAGACTCATCTGAAATAATGAAGTCCGAAAGTTTCTTTTCATTCGCATTGTCAATCGAGTAGAATAATGAAAATTCAATGTCACCAAGATAGAGGTCTTTCCAGATATGAAAATTAAAATCATTAAAACTTACAAATTCATTGTTGCAAAATCCTTGAGTGTATATTCCTTCCAGTTTGTTTGAAGAAATATCCAAATTGTTGTTAAAGTCTTTGAAGGCAAATTTTACTGTGTCGTCTGAAACCGATAGGTTGCTGTATCCCTGTATTATTCCTAATTTACCAATTGATATCGGAGGAACATCTGTATGTGTAGATGTATATGATTCTATACTCTGCCAATTATCGTCTGTTGCTAATATCTGAATTGAATATCTCCCTGATCTGAATAAGTTTATGGGGGTTACTAAATTAAAACGGTATAAATTCGAATCGATTTTTTGTTCAAGGATAAATTCCTGTTCATAATAATTCTGCATAAACTCTTGTTGCAATTTGTAAGACCCCGAAGCAAATGCAGCCTTGCACCTGATATGATTAGTGTTTTTATTTGAAGATTTTACGATTACCGAAATAGATACCGTATCTTTAGAATTGGGGAAGTAGTGTTTGTTAATACTCAGACTCTCAAATCCATCTATTTGAGAAATAGAAGGTGTATATATTGAAAAAAGTAATATAATTAAAAGTATAATTCCTTTCATTGTTTATCAACACTAATCTTGTCTGTAAAGATACAATAATTTACACTGTTGAGCAAGTAAAAATCCAAATTTTAACATTTGTGTTTTTATAAGAGCCCTTCAGGTAGTGACATTGTTATCTTTTTATTTATATAATCAACATCTATTATAAATTCCTGTATCAAAGGTATAAAAAAGGTTTTGTTATCCTCAGAAGGCGTTGTTTTTGCCATCAGTTGTTGCGGAAATTGTTCAGTGCTTTCAATAATACAGCTGGTTTTAGAGTTGATATCATAAATTTCAAACCCCTCAAAGTTTGACTTGTCTGAAATTGAATTTATCTGCTTTGAATTCCAATTTATGTCCGACTCTCTTAAACAGATTTCTGAATTATTGTATTTTTTTACTTCCTCCGGACTATCGAATTCTTCTAATTTTATGTAGCAGATATTTCCTTCACATTCTATATCTTCGATAAAAAAAGGAACATTCAAACCGTCAATTTCTATGAAAATTGCCTTTGAGTTAATCGTATCTTCAACAAAATCTCCATAAATCGAAGCAGCCATTGCACCGTTACTTCGTACTGATTTTAATGCTTTGCCAATTTTTATATATTTAAACAAATTTATTTATTTTTAATGCTAAACTGTAGTATTGGAATTTTATATTTGTTAAAGCTTATTTGGTATAGCTAATGAGTTTTTGTTCAAGGATAAAACCTTCTTCAGCGCGTTTTTCCCAAGGAATAGTCTCAATGTTATTTTGCGTATTCAATATAATCATTTTTTTATATACTAAACCTATGTTTTTTGCATACTTCTCAACAGAAAATCTTTTTTCCAGTTTTGTGTCTTTATCCACTTCTTGCACCACTACTACATCATCATAGGTGTTTTCACCAATAGTCTCTTCGATGCCGATGTCAGTATACCTATAATACCATTGTTCATACATTTTTATTGATTCTCCCGCGATTTTGACAATGAGGTTTTCGGTGTCGATATATGCATTGCCATCCCAAGATTGTTTTTTCTCTATAGGAGATACCATTTTAATGAATTTTAAATTGTCCTCAGTTCGTGTAACTTGATTAGCTGTTTTGCTTGTTGACCAGATATCGGTTACCTCCCATCCGTCTCCTTTTTTATTGTATCTCTCAATAGTATAGGTCTTTAATCCCGCATTGCTAGTAAAACTGTCAATTATGGTTTCCTTGACCAAGCCATGAAATGTGTCAATCTTGGTTCCTGCATTATCAAAAATCACAGAATCTAGTTCATAAATCCATGTACTTCCAATCGAAAGAGGATAATAAACATTGTCATTTGATTTTGGTTTGTAGTCATCAAGTTCATTAGTACAAGAACTTATTAATGCGATAGAAACTATTGTTAAAAGTAAAACGTGTATGTTTTTCATAGAATTATTTATTTTCAATTATGACTATTAGTATCTGCAATACCCTTATAAACGAGAGAAAAAACAAAAAAGTTTTAATCAAATTAAAAACTTTCATCAATTATACCTCCCCCTACTACATCATCTCCTTCATAGAAAACAGCAGATTGTCCTGGCGCAATGCCTTGAATATTTGCCTCAAATTCTATTTCGAGTTTTTCACTATCAAATCGAGAAACTTTACTCAAAATGCCACTTGATTTATATCTGACCATTGTGTTCACATTTAGAGACAGTTTTATGTCTGCGTACTTCATCATGTTTATCTGCTTAACGAAAAGGCCGTTTTTATTAAGAGATTCTCTTCTTCCTAATGTTACTATGTTATTGTTTGCGTCAATGTTGATTACATACATCGGTTCTCCAAGAGCGATGTTTAATCCTTTTCTTTGACCTATCGTATAGTGCATATACCCCTTGTGCTCACCTAGCACATTGCCCTTTAAGTCAATGTATTTTCCTCCATTAAATTTAGACTCCAAATCAGGAATGTTTTCCTTTAAAAATAGTCTGTAGTTATTGTCAGGAACAAAACAAATATCAAAATTTTCCTGCTTGTTTGCTACAGTAGTGTGCCCTCTGGTAAATGCAATACTGCGTACTTCCGGTTTTGTGAGATTTCCTAATGGGAATATTGTTCGACTTAATGTTTCTTGATTTAGATCCCATAAAAAATATGATTGATCTTTTAATTTGTCTTTTCCTTTACTAAGATAAAATCTACCGTTGAGCTCATTGATGTTGGAGTAATGACCGGTAGCTATTTTTTCACATTCTAAGATGTCAGCTTGTCTTGTCATTTCACCCCATTTTATTTCTGAATTGCATTTTATACAAGGGTTTGGTGTCCTGCCTGACATATATTCATCGACAAATTTCGATACAACTTTCTTTTGGAAATCTTTTTTTACATCAATAATAATATGTTTAAATCCTATAAATTCCGCAATCTCCTTTGCCCCCATTATAGATTCAAGGCTACAGCATGGGTTTTTCACTCTTTCTCCCACATAGTTGTAATCTAATATGTTAAGGGTTATCCCAACGACTTCATATCCTTGTTCGTGAAGCAGCATAGCTGTAACTGTACTGTCAACTCCACCGCTCATTCCTACTAGTATTTTGCCAAATTTACTCATGTTTTGATACGATTAGAATATATCTGCTGTTACTTTGAATTTAGTATAAATATTTACTTTGACACTATGAAGCAATATCTTACGTGAAGTAGATCTGATTTTTAATTCAAATTTATCTTTTTTTATATAATCACTTAAGTCCTTATCTCCAAAAACATCCATATTTAGTTCCGTATTGATATCATCACCAATATTAAGTTTTTCTGCAATTTTTATTTCTTCTAAGCTATCAGCTTTTATGAATAGCTCTATATTTTTTATAAAGTCCAAATCCTGATCACTTGGATCCTTAGAGGTAATGATGAGCTCCTTTAGAAATGCAGTATTCAAATACTCTATTTTTGAGTTGTTGGTAGAAAGTTCCTTGCTAATATTTGTTGTAATAGCCGGTATCGGTATCTCTATAGGAATGTTAACACCAATTATCGAAGGTATTTTAGCCTCATTGTTAAAATCAATATTGAAAGCTATTTTCTCGTCAAGATGACAGCTATTTAAAAATAAAAATGAAAGTAAAATTAGTACAACATGATAATTTTTCATAAAATATTATTTTGAATTAAAACAATAGATTGAGAAAAAAGTTTTGGATCATATCGTTTAAACAGTATTGTTAAACAGACTTGTTAGGCAGTCTTATTGCAATTAGCAGTCTTTAAACATTTTTTTATAAATAAATGTAGTGAAGTAAAACTTTTTTAATTTTAGATTGTTTTAAATACGAATGATTACTAATAAAGAATAAATATTATTACATATAAGAGAATCGTTTTATGGGAGTTAAAGATATTGCAAGCAAATTAAAAAACAAAGGGTTGAAGGTCACTCCACAGAGAATAGCTGTGTTGGAGGCGTTGGATGGAAATAATTCGCATCCTAATGCTGAATTTATTATAAAAAAAATAAAAAATAACAACCCTTCGATTTCAGTGGGGACAATATATAATATACTGGACACTTTTGTTGAAAAAGAGGTGATTGCAAAAGTTCATACAGATGATAATGTCATGAGGTATGATCCATTAATGCAAGACCATCATCATATACTTATGAAAGATAGTGATAAGGTTGTTGATTATTTTGATGATGAACTTACGGCATTAGTCAAGGATTATTTGAGAGGAAAAAAAGAATTGTCAGATATCGAAATAGAAAGTGTGAAAATAAATATTATTGGAAAATAATTATTAATTATAAAATAAGAAATATATGAAAAAAATGAATTACATTGGTTTAGACACCAAAAAAAGTGAAAAATTAGCAAAGTTGCTAAATGAATTGTTATCGAATTATTCGATATTTTATCAAAATACAAGGGGATATCATTGGAATGTTAGAGGTGAGAAATTTTTTGAACTTCACCTCAAGTTTGAAGAGTTATATAATGATTTATTTGTTAAAATAGATGAGATAGCAGAGCGTATATTGACATTAGGCAGTGTACCGGAGTATAAATTTAGCAAATACTTAAAAAAATCTGAATTGGGAGAATCTACTGAGGTATTTGATGGGTTCAAAAGTGTAAAAGAGATTTTAAATGCATTTCAATTGCTTTTAATCAAACAGAGGAAAATTTTGGATTTGTCAGGAGATATTGGTGATGAAGGAACAAATGCCCTTATGAGTGATTACATCAGGGAACAGGAGAAGCTTGTTTGGATGTATTCAGCATTTTTGCATAAATAATATGCGTGGATATCGTTTTTTAGTTAAATATAAAATTAATATATTATGAGTGATTTAAATGAAAAAAGAGGAATTCCATTACTAGGTGATGTTTTTCCTTCAATGAAGGTTCAAACTACTAAAGGAGCAATTAACTTGCCGGGAGATTATAAAGGAAAGTGGTTTGTTTTATTTAGTCATCCGGCTGATTTTACTCCGGTTTGTACTACGGAATTTGTAGCTTTTCAACAGAGATACGATAAGTTTAGAGCCTTGAATTGTGAACTTATAGGATTGAGTGTGGACCAAGTGTTTTCTCATATCAAATGGGAAGAATGGATAAAGGACAATATGGATGTGGAGATTGAGTTTCCCATAATAGCAGATACGGGAGCTGTAGCTCAAACATTGGGACTTATTCATCCCGGTAAAGGTACAAATACGGTAAGAGCTGTTTTTGTGGTTGATCCTGATGGAAAGATTAGAATAATGTTGTATTATCCTCAAGAATTGGGTCGGAACATGGATGAGATACTAAGAGTAGTTGAAGGGATGCAAGTTTCTGATGAAGAAAAGGTGGCTATGCCTGCCAATTGGCCTAATAATGAAATACTGGGAGATCGGGTGATTATACCACCTGCTACTGATGTGCAAATGGCTAGGCAAAGATTGGAAAATGCTAAGTCAGGAGAATTTGAATGTTATGATTGGTGGTTATGCCACAAGGGAAGATAGAATTTACTATTTTAAGGAATTGTTATAAATCAATTTTTTATGGCAATTCCTTTTTTTTTAAAAAATAAATTATGAGGTTTTTAGTTTTAATAATAATGAGCATGTTATTGTATTCATGTTCATCCACGAGTAAGCAAATAGCAACAGAAATGAAAAGAGAAGATAATAAAAAGCAAACAAAAAACATAGAAAAGAGTAAGGAGGAATGGAAATCTGTATTGACAGACCATCAATTTTATATTATGATAGAGAAAGGAACAGAAAGACCTTTTACAGGAGAATATTGGAATGTATTTGAAGATGGTGTATATAGGTGTGCTGCCTGCGGAAATGAACTTTTTAGTTCTGACACCAAATTTGATGCGCATTGTGGATGGCCAAGTTTTTATGAGTCTTTGGATTCAACAAAGATAAAAACTGCTGTTGATTACAAATTGGGGTACAAAAGAACTGAAATAATGTGTGCAAAATGTGGTGCGCATCTAGGGCATGTGTTTTCAGATGGGCCAAATCCTACGGGGTTGAGGTATTGTGTGAATTCAGCATCGATAAAATTGGATAGTACAAGTACAGATTCTATAGAGTTAAAATAAAAAAATATTATATGTTTTATTTTATTATACAACTTCTTTTGAAAGAAATTTTGAATGTTGTATCTTTGCAAAAAATAAAAATTAAGAGATATGGCATTTGAAATAGAAGGAAAACTTCATAAAAAATTTGATACTGAAAGCAAAACAGCAACTTTTCAAGCAAGAGAATTTGTGATATTTATAGAGGATGGCAATTACCCACAGTATATAAAGTTTCAGTTAACACAAGACAGGTGTTCTTTAGTCGATAACTACAATGAAGGAGATATGATTAAAGTGACATTTGATTTAAGGGGAAGGGAATGGAATGAAAAATATTTTACAAATCTCAATGCTTGGAGAATAGATAAAGTAGTGACGGATTCCGCTCCTGCCGAACAAGCGCCTTTTCCTGAAGAAAACAGCATGCCATCAGATCTTAACTTGGATGACAATGCTAGCGGAGATATGCCGGTAGATGATTTGCCTTTTTAGATTTTTTTATAATATCTTATTATGGGATTGGATATAGATTGAGGCGGTTGTTATTGCATCGACCTCTTTTGCGTGTCGGATTGTGAGATTTATGAATAAAAAATATTCATAAAAAGGAAATTTTTTATTAACTATTTAGTTAAAGTAAAGTTAAATTGTATTTATTTTGTAGAATTCTATTGATGAATCAGGTTATACAAGAGAAATCGGAACATTGTTTATTAAATTAAAAATCAATTATTATGTTTAAAAAAATCTTAGCTTCAATAATTTTTATATCGGCACTTACATTTGGTTCGTATGCTCAAAGAGTTGCGATTATAGATGTCAGCGATATACTGGAAAATATGGACGAATACAAAAATGCTCAAATGGAACTTGACAAAGTTGCCAAACAATGGAGACAATCTATAATGAAGGAGCAAGACAAGATAAAAGCTATGTACAATGAGTATGAAGCAGAATCTGTACTGATGACAGAGGATATGAAAAAGAAAAAAGAAGATGCGATTATAGCTAAAGAAAAAGATGTAAGAGAACTTCAAAGAGGGTATTTTGGGGCAAAAGGGGAGTTATTTCAAAAAAGACAAGAATTGGTACAGCCAATCGAGGATAAAGTCTTCACTGCAATAACGAATTATGCTGAAGAAAGAGGTTTTGATGTTGTTTTAGACAAAAGTTCAGGACCGGGAGTACTATTTGTTAGTGAAAAATACGATAAGACAGCAGATATAAAGAAGAAATTAGGTGTTAAATAAATATTTTGTAATACCTTCGCATTTTTATAATTAATTAATACAAATAACAGACATTAAAATGAACAGAATTGTAACATTGGTAGTATTTATATTTCTTGCAAATATTGCTATCGGACAAAAATTTGCATACATTAATTCTCAAGCTATTTTAGGTAATTTGCCTGAAGTTAAACAAGCAAATGCAAATATTGAAACTTTCAGGAATCAACTAATTAGTTTGGGGCAGAAAAAACTTGAAGCTCTTCAAAAAAAATACAAAGACCTTGAGCAAAAACAACAAAGGGGTGAGCTCTCGCCTAAACAACTTGAAGCAGAGTCTCAAAAATTGAAGGCTGATGAAGAAAAATTGAATAAATTTGATCAAGAAAGTCAGCAAAGAATAATGGAAAAAAGTGAGGAGTTGCTCAAACCTATCAGAGATAAGGTGCAAAAAGTAATCGATGATGTAGCAAGAGAAAATGGATATGAGTTTATTTTTGATGCTAGCATGGGATTTATTTTGTATGCCGATAAGAGTACCGATATCAGCGATAAGGTTAAAATGAAATTAGGTATAAAATAGATTTAATTATCTATATGGTAAAAAAGCTGAATCTATTGATTTGGCTTTTTTTTATTAAAATCTTACAACTTTATTTTTTTATTTTGAAGTTCAAGCTTAATTTTGTATAATTTATTTACCTTTATAGGTTAATTGTAAAAACATTATTGAATAATGGGCTGTAAAGTGTGGATTATAAAATATAATTGTTTTTTGTTTCAATAGTAAAATAATGAATGTATGAGTGATGTAAAGTGGACATGTGTTGTCTCGGAGGAATATGAAAAAAAGAAAAGGAGAATAAAAGAAAATAGGAATCAAAAATTAAGCACTTTTGACTGGATGTCAGGTAATGACATTTTTGATATTGAAGATTTTGGAATATATGAAGTCAGTTATAAGAATGGATCAAGAAAAGAGTTTTGCCTAAACACAAATAATCTTAATTTGGTTACAGGAGATTGGGTTATAATCAATACCGGTAATGGATATGATGTCGGACGTATTAGTCTTTCAGGAGACTTGGTGCGATTACAGATGAAAAAGCGTAGAATAAACAAGGACAAAGAGCTTAACCTAATATTGAGAATCGCCAATGATTGGGAGCTGCAAAAGCTTCATGAAGCTAGAGCGATGGAGCAAGACGCTTTAGTTCAAGCTAGAGCTATTACAGCATCTCTAAATATTGATATGAAAATAGGGGATGTGGAGTACCAAGGAGATAAAAGAAAAGTCACTTTTTATTATACTTCTGACGGACGAGTAGATTTTAGAGAGCTTGTGAAGGTGTTTGCAAACAAATTCAAGGTTAAGATAGAAATGCGCCAAATTGGGATTCGTCAAGAGTCTTCCAAAATTGGTGGTGTTGCATCATGTGGAAGAGAATTGTGCTGTTCCACCTGGCATACTAACTTTACATCAGTAACAACTGAGATGGTCAGATATCAAAATCTATCTGTTAATCAATCAAAATTGACAGGGTTATGCGGCAGATTGAAATGTTGTCTTAATTTTGAATTAGATGTTTATCTCGAAGCTTTAGATAGTTTTCCTCCAAAAGCTGATGTTCTGAGATTGCAAGGTAATAATGCATATTTGATGAAATTGGATATTTTCAAAGGTGTGATGTATTATTCTATGAAGGGGGAGATGGATAGAAATAAAGTTTATGCGTTGACCAAAGAACGAGTTGTCGAAATATTGGAAATGAATCGAAAAGGTAAAAAACCTTTGGAAATAGGAGCAATTCAATTTGTAAATGAGGATACCGGAGATGATATGGGTTTTGCTGATGTAACAGGACAAATAGAACTTCCTGAAGAAAAGAAAAGTAAAAAAAGAAGAGGAGGACATAGAAGAAATAAAAATTCAAGAAATAAAAATTCAAGAAATAAAAATTCAAGAAATAAAAATTCAAGAAATAATCGTGTCAATAATCGCTCAGTAAATAAAACAGAGAAGAAAGAAAAAGTAAAGAACGATAATAAAAATACCGGCAAGGCAAATAAACCTCTAGGAAAAAATGAGGAGAGGGATAAAAGGCAAGATGCAGCAAATACTCCTAGAAGTGCTAAAAGACCAAAAAAAAGGAGAAATTACAAAAAACGTCCACCGCTGAATAATGATAACAATAATCAAAAAAAATAAATTAACTAAACTTTAAAATTATGAAAATTAATAATTATGTCGATATTTCAACTATTGACAAAGAAGCAAAAAAAGATTACATCGACAGGCACTCTCCATTTATTTATTGCGAGGAAAAAATGGAAAAAGGTAAAAAGTCTATGGTGAAAGTACAGGTCGGAAAAGAATACAGCCATCCTGATGATTTTGATCACTATATCGATAAAGTAGAATTGTATGATGGCGATAGATTGTTGGCAGAAGCTCATGTTCCTGCCGGGACATTAGGCAATCAATCTGAACAATTGGAAGTGTATTTTTCAGTTGTCCCAACAAAAAAGAAAATGAAATTGTCTGCTCTTGCTTATTGTACCAAACACGGTGTATGGCAGAGTGGAGAGACAATAGTCGAGGTGGTCTAGAGATTAAAATATTTAGATTTGTGACAAAAAGAGGTTGTGAGAATTATTTTCCACAACCTCATTTTTTTATATATGAAGCCAAATCTTTCCAAAGTATAGAATCAGGAAATTCCGCTTTAAAATTTAAGGATTCAGTAGTGAGAAGCTCATATTTGAATGCGTGCAGGCATATGCTTCTATCCTTGTTTGCTCTTCTCGCTCCATATTTTATATCTCCTTTTATATGACATCCGATATGAGCTAATTGTGCTCTTATTTGATGAAATCTTCCCGTAGATAGTTTTATTTTCAAATAATGATATTTTTTTCCGCAACCAATATATTTATAGTCCAAAATAGCATTTTTACCATTAGGATTATCTTTAGATATATATGCCTTATTCCCTTTTTTTATCAAAATAGTTTCAATATGCCCTTCAGGATTAAAAGGTTTATTCTCGACAATAGCGTAATATGTTTTAATAGTTCTATCGTTTGATATAATATTTGAATAAAATGTTGCAGCTTTTTTGTTTTTTGCAAAAAGTACTAACCCACTAACCGGTCTATCAATTCTATTAAGAATATATGGTGTAGTTCCAATCCTGTATTTGACATAATCATATACCGATTTGTCTTTAGTTAAATCAGGTTGGGAAGGGATTCCGGCATTTTTATTGATAGCAATTATATCATTATTTTCAAATACTATCTTCAAAATATTTATTTTTAGCTGTTATATTTATCATACCGGCTCTTTTCTCTTTTTATGTCTTTTTCTTTGATGGAATGTCTTTTATCAAAGGATTTTTTGCCTTGTGCTGCGGCTATTTCCAGTTTTATAATACCTCTTTCAGAAAAATATAGACGCAACGGTACGATTGTATTTCCTTTTTCCAAGACTCGCCTGTATAATTTTTTTAATTCGGATTTTCTTAATAATAATTTTCTGTCGCGTCTAGGTTCATGATTGTAATGATAACCAAGTTTATACTCAGCTATATGCATGTTTTTTATCCAAAGCTCATTGTTTTTATCAAATAGGCAATAAGCCTCATTTATATTAGCTTTGCCCTCTCTTACTGATTTTACTTCAGTTCCGGTTAAAACTAGTCCCGCTTCATAGGTTTGAATAATATGATACTCAAACCTTGCTTTCCTATTCTTTATTTCAACCGTTTTGTTATTCGCCATACTGTGATTAAATTAATATGCTTTCGCAAAAAGAACTCTGTTTTTTGAAGGTTTTCCTGATATCATATCAACACCTTTTTCATCTTTTGCATCCAATGGTATACACCTTATTGTTGCTTTTGTTAATTCTTTGATTTTTTCTTCTGTTTCTGCTGTGCCATCCCAATGAGCATAGATAAACCCACCCTTATCTTCTAATACATTTTTAAATTCCTCAAAAGTATCTACATATGAGGTTCTTTCCTTTCTGAAATTTAATGCTTTTTGAAATAAATTATCTTGAATCTCAACAAGTAGGTTTTCGATATAATCTTCAATATTAGCTAGTGGAATTGCATTTTTTTCTTTTGTATCACGTCTTGCCACTTCTACTACTCCTTTATCCAAATCTCTCATTCCTATACCCAATCTTATAGGCACTCCCATCATTTCGTACTCTGCAAATTTGAATCCGGGTCTTTTCTTGTCGTCAATATCTATCTTAACAGAAATGCCTTTTGATTTCAATTTTGTCGTAATACCATTTGCGACTTCAAGAATTTTCTCGTTAGGTTTAGGTATTGGAACTATGACTACTTGAATTGGAGCTAGCTTCGGAGGAAGTACAAGTCCATCATCATCGGAATGTGTCATGATGAGTGCACCAACTAATCTTGTTGATACTCCCCAGGAGGTAGCCCAAACAAATTCTTCTTTATTTTCATTATTTAAAAACTTCACTTCGAAAGCTTTGGCAAAATTTTGGCCTAAAAAATGAGAAGTGCCTGCTTGCAAGGCCTTACCGTCTTGCATCATTGCCTCGATTGTAAATGTGTCCAATGCTCCGGCAAATCTTTCGGATTCTGACTTCGAACCTTTTATCACTGGCATTGCCATCACAGATTCTGCAAAATCAGCATAGACATCGTGCATTTGTTTCGCTTCTTGTATCGCTTCTTCTTTAGTAGCGTGAGCGGTATGACCTTCTTGCCATAAAAATTCTGCGGTTCTCAGAAATGGCCTTGTTCTCATTTCCCATCTAACAACATTAGCCCATTGATTGATCAATAATGGCAAGTCTCTATATGATTTAATCCAATTTTTGTATGTGTTCCAAATGATAGTTTCTGATGTTGGTCTTACTATCAACTCTTCTTCAAGTTTTGCACTGGGATCCACAACAACACCACTGCCATCAGGATTATTCATAAGTCTATGATGTGTTACTACAGCACATTCTTTGGCAAAGCCCTCTACATGATCAGCTTCTTTGCTCAAAAAGCTTTTTGGTATGAATAACGGAAAATATGCATTCTGATGACCTGTTTCCTTAAATCTTCTATCCAAATCTTCTTTTATGTTTTCCCATATTGCATAACCATAAGGTTTGATTACCATGCTTCCTCTTACTGCGGAGTTTTCAGCCAATCCTGCTTTTTTTACAATATCCAAATACCATTGTGAATAATTTTCACTTCTAGGTGTTATTTCTTTAGCCATATTATTTTTTTATACTTAAATGTTAAGGAAAATTTAAAATACAACAATATTGAAACTTCAATACTTCCCCTAACGTTATTAAATTGAAAATGGGTTAATAATAAAAAAAATCATAAGATTCTGAGTCAAATGTGAGCTCAAAAAGGTGATTTAACACAGTTTATTAAAACTTTAATATTTTATTAACACATAAATTCCCACAAAAGTAATAAATTGCGGTGTGAAGTTGAAAAAGAGCTTAATTATTTATAGAAAAAAAGTATTATTATGAAAAAGTCAGTATTATTTTGGATGTTTTTATCATTGTTTTTATTTATAAACAATGTTTCATTCGCTCAGTTCGATGATTTGTATTACGATCCGGATACAGATGGAAGTTATTATGACAACACAGTTGTAGTTGCAGATGATGATGAAGATGATTATTATGATGAATCAGGAGATGAATACTATGAAGATGATTATTATGATGATTACGATTATTGTTATTCCAAAAGGATAAGGAGATTTCATAGAAGAAGTTATTTTTATGATAGCTATGATCCTTTTTACTATGATGACTTTTATTATACGCCGGGAGTGACAGTTTTTGTAAGTACCGGTTATTATAACCCATGGAGATATAGAAGAAGCTATTGGAATTATGATCCTTGGAATAGCTATGGTTCATATTATGGAGGATATGGCGGTTATTACAATGGATATAATAGAGGATACTACAATGGGTATTACAATGGGTATCAAGATGGATATTACGGATCTGGCTATTACGGATCCAGATACTACGGATACAACAATTATTATGATAATAGGACGTATTACAACAATACTAGATATGATACCAAAAAGGGAAGAAAGAGATATTATGGGTCACGAAGAGGCTTGTCAAGCGTTTCTGCTAAAAAGAAAGGAGAAACCGGAGGGTTAAAAAAGAAAGGTGGAATAGTTGACAAGAAAGTAACTATGGAAAAAAGAAGAGAGAATGTAAGAAAACCCGAGATTGGCTCAAGAGGAAAAGTAAAAAGAAAATCCTGGAAACCATTTAGTGATAGAAAAGCTAAAGACACTAAGGTAAATAGAAAGGTTAATAGGAAATCTTCAGGAGTGAATCCGAGGTCTACTTCGAGGTCTACTTCGAGATCATATGAATCTACTAAAAGACATAGAAACAGTAAACCAACATACAGAGGTAAAAGAAATCCTCCTAGAGTTAATTCATCTGAAAGAAGTAGAAGCTATAAGAGAACAGAGAGGAGAAGTGCACCGAAAAGGAATACTACAAGAACAAAAACAAGAAGATCAACGAGTAAATCTAAAAGGTCATACGAAAGTTCAAGGTCAAAAAGTCCACATAGAAGTAGTTATAAGCCAAGAAGATCGAGTAGTTCTCCTTCAAGGACAAGAAGCAGCAACTCATCCTCAAGATCAAGAAGCTATTCTCCATCAAGAAGTAGTCGTAGTTCTTCAGGATCAAGTTTTAGCCGACCAAGTACTTCGAGATCAAGTACAAGCTCAAGAAGTAGCTCAAGAAGTAGCTCAAGAAGTAGCTCAAGCAGAAGTTCATTCAAAAGAAGATAGGATTTGTTTTCATAATAAATATATAGGGAATGAGTTTAACCGACCATTCCCTTTTTTTAAGATAAATGTCAATCAACTTCAAATAAATAATAAAATAAACACGATGAAAAAATACATTTTAATAATAGTTTTTTTACTCCCGATAGTAGTTTTTAGTCAATCTTTGGAAGATGCATTGCGTTATTCGTATGCAGATAACATAGCTACCGCCAGATCTCTTGGAGTTGGAGGTTCTTTCGGAGCGATGGGAGCTGATTTTTCAGCTATCAGTCATAACCCTGCAACTTTGGGGAATTTTTGGAGAAGTGAGTTCAATATCTCTTTGGGACATTCAGGTGGTTATGCAAATGCATATTGGAGTAAAAACAACGATAATAGTTTGGATAGTAAATTTGTTTTTGACAATATTGGTTTTGTCACAAACAACAAAAAGTCCGGTACATGGGTATCCAGAAATTTTGCTATTGGATTGAATAAAATTGCAGAGTTTAGTAATAGAATGGATGTAGACGCAGTAACAAATGGTAGCCTTATGGAATCACCGGATTTATTTGACCAATCTAATATTGATTATGAGCCATTTTACTCTTTTCCAATCAATCAATCTATGAACACAACCGAATCGGGGAGCATCAATGAAATGGTTTTTGCTCTAGGAGGAAATTACAAAAAGAAAATGCTTTTTGGCGTTTCGATTGGAGTTCCCTTTTTGACTTACAATACAGAAAGGCATATTGAAGAATCTTTAGATGAATCATTGATAGATGATCCTGATTTTTATTTTACTAGCCTTACATATGACGAGATATATAGTACAACCGGGGTCGGATTTAATCTTAAATTGGGAGCTATTGCGATATTGCCTCGTAACTTTAGAGTTGGAGTTTCTATGCATACTCCTACCGGGTTTAGATTGAGTGAAGATGCATCTAAGGACTTTGTTGCAGAGAGCAATAATTATTATATTGATACAATTGCTCAATCTTCCTATTTTGATTTTAAATTAACAACACCTTGGAAATTTATCGGTAGCGTTGGTAAAATATTCAAGTCAGGTAAATTAGCAGGTTTTGTTAATGCTGATGCAGAATTTTTAAATTACTCTTCAGGGAAGTATAATTTTAGAAAGTACAGTAGTGATCCTATTGATTTGGAAAACGAAAAGCTTGTAAATCGCAAGATAAGAAGAGGTCTCAGGTCTACAGTGAATTTCAAATTGGGTATGGAAATTGGATATCAAAAGCTTAGATTTCGATTGGGAGGCTCTTTAAATGGTAGTCCATTTGTTGATAGCGAAGGATTTGATCCCTCCAAGAAGTATAGTTTTGGACTAGGATACAGAGGAGATAATTATTATATAGATTTAGGGTATCTTGGGTCAGATTACTCTTACTCATATTCACCTTATGTAACAGAAAATACTGATAGAACTCCACAAATTGCAGTTGATAAGCATACTAACAGATTGGTAGCTACGGTTGGGTTTAAGTTTTAAATGAGTTGTTTTTGGAGCATGTTATACAAATGAATTTATGATTATTTTTGAAATTCATAACAGCCTATATCCGGATTGGCATCTCTAGGGAGTCCATCTATGTCTTTTGTCAGATTAGAAATGTATTTTCCTCGGTCAATAACAATAGCCATTGTGTCAGGTCGGTAATCATATTCTTTGACATCTAAAAACAGATTTTCATCACCTGCTCCATTTATACTGTTTTCAGTATGATCAAAAAAGTTAGGATATTGGTCGTTTTTTAAAACATCCAGAACGCTAATAAGACAGTTGTCAAATCTGTATTTGAAGATTTCATTATTGCTTTTATCGGCATTTGACAGCAATAGTTCATCTTCATTTGTTCCATATATTATGCAGTTCTGAAAATTAGCTTCTAAGGGGTAAATGTCTATGTTTTCACAATCTACATCAAGACATTTATAGTTTTTCAAAACCAATGCGTCATCTTTATTGTCATTGTAAATTGTGCAATTAGTCATATTGATTTTACCACCATAGTCAGCTACTACATTGTAACCACCGATATCAGCAATTAGGCAATTTTTTGCATTTAAAATTGCGTGATTTGAATATATACCGACAGCTCCAATATGCCAAAATTTTGTTGATTCTAAAGAGACTTCGGCCATAGAGTCAAGATAGATACCAATAGTTGCGTTTTGAATTGTTGTATTGACAATATGCGAGCCTTGGGATTCCGGTCTGAAAATTATACCATACCATAAAGCATTTATATCTTGATATTTTTCTTCAAGCCTGTCAGTTTGGATTATTACCGGATTTTCTACAGTACCTTCAGTTAGTAATCGAGCATTTTTATGAAAATATAAATTGCCGTCATAGTAAAAATATCCATCTTCTGTTTTTGCAATACCACCGTGTATGTATACTTTTGTTCCGGCAGGAAGTTTTAAAGTGCAGCTGTCTATATGCAATGATCCGTAAATGACATAAGGTTTTGGATCACCCCAAACCATTTCTCCCATATCACAAGTAGTTAAAAAATGCTTGCCTTTCCCTTTTCCCGTTATGTAGTTAGCGTTTTGTCCCCAGGCTTCAAGCAGAACCTTTTGTTCATTGCCATTGGTATTGAATACGAGATGGTCTTCGATTATAAATGGACTTATGGACAATGGTGCATCAGGATTAATTTTAGCTTCTGCAAAAATATAGATAGAGTCATTTGGGCCAATCTCAACATCTTTAGCTTCATTTGTGCTAAGACCATCTATATTGAGGCGGAATTGGTTGTATTTATTATTTTCTATTTTTATACTACTGATGGATATCGTTTTTTCCTTGTCATTATAAATTTTGAAGATTTTTGTAGCAGATCCGACAGTTGTGAAAACAGTATCAAAAGTTAGGGTGTCGGTAGAGAATCTTAGTTTGACATCTGTTCCGTTATATACCTCTTCTTTAAAACAACCTGCTGCAATAAAGACTGATAAAATGATTAAAGTGCTAAATATCCAGCTGATTATTTTCATTGATTATATTTTGTTTATTTATTTATTTATCTATTTAATGCCCAAAAGAAAACAGGAATTTCCAAATTTGCGTTGTTTACTAGTACATACTTTTTAGATTACATAGTAACGCAAAAGAAAAAATAAAATTATTATGATTTAATAAATTTATTTGCGACAAAAACAAATCCCCCGATCTTGCATTGGAGACGATATAGTCTTGTATGTGTAACTTAACAGTCCCGGGCTTAAAGTCCAAGTCAATTCAACTCCGGCAAAAAGCCGGGGATTGCAGATCGAAACATTTCACCTCCTTGTCCCCTCCAGTGGTGGAATTTTACAGCAAGAGGAAGGGAAATCCTTTTGCCTTGGAGGAGTGAAGAGTCCAGATTGGGAATTAGTGGTAGACTTTTGATGATTATTAGTGGTATACTTTTAGTGTAAAGTGACGGCTGAGGGTTTTTTTACTTATGAAATGCAGAATTATTATAAATACAGAATATTATTTGCTATTATTTGGTAGTATTGCATTTTCTTTCTTAATTTTGGACAAAATAGTAATTGAGGCAGTTAAATAGCGGTATTTAAATGTATCTTGAAATTGTTATTATATAAATAACAATTTGAAATTTGATCAAAATTTAGTAAAAAGTGATGATTGAATATTTATTTTTTGTATTATGAATGTTTTTAGCGTGTGTCTATAAAGTGCTTGATTATCAATTTTTAATGACTTTATGGACGGATATTAAGTATATTATTGTTATTATTTTCTGAATAAAAGTTTTAATGAATGAAAAAACATAATTTTTTTGCAGGACCGTCGATTTTACCTGATGTGGTTTTTGATAAGACCAAAGAAGCAATTGATGATTTATATGGTAGTGGAGTTTCTCTTATGAGTATTTCACATAGGAGTAAAGAATTTCAGAGTGTGATGGATGATGCACAGGGATTATTTAAGGAATTATTGGGTATACCTGAAGGATATCACGTATTGTTTTTGGGAGGGGGAGCCAGTTCTCAGTTTTACATGATTCCTTTCAATCTTTTGCAATCAAAAGCAGCCTATCTCAATACCGGAACGTGGTCAAATAAAGCGATCAAAGAAGCAAAGCTTTTTGGAGATGTAGTGGAAGTCGCTTCTTCTGCGGACAAGAAATTCAGTTATATCCCAACCGGATACGAAGTGCCTACAGATGTGGATTACATGCATATCACTACCAATAATACAATTGCCGGCACACAGATTAAAGAGGATTTTGACTTTGGTGTTTCTCTAGTGGCTGACATGTCATCAGATATTCTTTCAAGACCGGTAGATGTGTCTAAATACTCTATTATCTATGGTGGTGCTCAAAAGAACCTTGGGCCTGCAGGAGTAACTTTTGTTATTGTTAAAGAAGATATTTTAGGAAAAGTTGACAGAGCTATCCCTACGATGATAGATTATCGTACGCATATAGCAAAGGGTTCAATGTTTAATACTCCGCCTGTATTACCTATTTTTGCAACTTTGCAGACTCTTAAATGGTTGAAGGAGCTGGGAGGTGTAGAGGTAATGCAGAAAATGAATGAAGAAAAAGCTGCTTTGCTCTATGATGAAATTGATAGAAATAAATTATTTAAGCCCGGAGTAGCAAATCCAAAGGATAGATCTCTTATGAATATAACGTTTGTGATGAATGATGAGTATAAAGACTTGGATTCCGGATTCTTGACTTTATCAGCTGAACGAAATATTGTTGGTATCAAAGGGCATCGTTCTGTAGGTGGGTTTAGAGCAAGTACGTACAATGCTTTACCTAGAGCAAGTGTTGATGCGCTTGTGAAAGCTATGCAGGATTACGAAAAAAATGTTTAGGTATTTTGATAAAATAGTTAAAAAGTATAAAAATGAAAATATTAGTTGCAACTGTTAAACCTTTTGCTCTGGCAGCGATAAACAAAATAAAATCAATCGTTGAAGACAAAGGCTATGAATTCTTGCTTTTGGAAAAATATGAATCGGTTAATCAATTGCTTGAAGCAGTTAGAGATGTAGATGCTTTGATAATACGTAGCGATAAAATAACAAATGAAGTTCTTAACGCTGCAAATAATTTGAAAATTGTGGTCAGAGCAGGGGCAGGATATGACAATGTCGACCTTGATTCGGCAAGAGCAAAAGATGTAGTGGTAATGAATACTCCGGGGCAAAATTCCAATGCTGTAGCTGAGTTGGCATTGGGGATGATGGTGTATCTTGCAAGAAATAAATTTCAAGCAAAGGCAGGAACAGAATTAAAAGATAAAAAGATTGGGATACACGCTTATGGCAACGTAGGACAAAATGTGGCAAGAATATCCAAAGGATTTGGTATGGATGTATTTGCTTATGATCCTTTTGTGTCTAATGCAAGTATTGAAAGTGAGGGGGTGGATGCCATTGATACTGTTGAGGAATTGTACAGTAAATGCGATTATATCTCTTTGCATATTCCGGCAAATAAACATACGGTTAAATCAATCAATTATGAACTTCTAAAAAATATGCCGATTGGTGGCACATTAGTAAATACAGCTCGAAAAGAAGTTATAGATGAAGAAGGATTGCTGAAATTGTTGGAAGAAAGAGAAGATATAAAGTATATCTCAGACATTCCACCTGATAGACGAGAAGATTTCGAACATAGGTTTAAGGAAAGAGTGTTTTTTACACCTAAAAAGATGGGAGCTCAAACCAAAGAAGCCAATATAAATGCCGGAGTGGCGGCAGCAAAACAAATAATTAGATTTTTAGAGGAAGGTGATATTACGTTTAAAGTAAATTAATTACTTTATTTGCAGGCACTAAAAAAGACCGTTGTAGTACTGTCTTATTACATTACTGATGTAGTTTTAGATTAAAATAAATACAATCATCCCTTTGGGATTTTTATGAAATATATATTGTTTTTAACAGTGAGCTTATATGATCTTAGCCATGGATTATATTGCTTCAACCTGCGATAAGTTATCCCGTGTTTGTGAGCAAAATCTCCTAAACTTGGAATTGTTTTTGTAATTTTTACTGTAAAATAATTATTTAATGGTGAATATTTTTCGTTTTGGTCTATGTAAAAACCGTAATCATTGGGATTGGAAATTATTTCTTTCAGTGCTGCTATTCTGTACAGGTATCTCATAGTTTCCTGATTGAGGTTGAGGTTGAAATAATTGTTTTCTTTTTCTCTGTCTAATGCCTGTGAGTATTTTTTTGCTCCTAGATTGTAGGCTGCAGCAGCAGAAGACCATGAACCGTATTTTGATTTAAGCTTGTTAAGATATTTGCAAGCAGCTTCTGTAGATTTTTCGATATCATACCTTTCATCTACTTCATCGTAAATCTCAAGACCATTTTCTTTGCCTACTGACTTCATAAATTGCCAGTAGCCTGAGGCTCCAGCAGGTGAAACTACATTTCTCAATCCACTCTCTGCAACCGCCAAATACTTGAAATCATCAGGCACATTGTTTTTTTTCAAAATCTTTTCTATAACGGGAAAAAACCTGCTGGATAGTTTTATGTTTTGGATTGTAGAGCTATGATAATAAGAATTAACCATTAGTTCCCTGTCCAATCTCTCCCATATATCGTTGTCCTCAATAGGTATTTTTTCACCTGCAAAAGTATATGCTTTTTTCTTTATTGGAGCCTTTACTACTTGTGGCAATGGATTGATGGTTGACCTCAGATTGATTGTGTCTATGATTTTTGTACTTGATATTAAAAATACTACAAGTAGTGACGCAATAATGCCGGTAAAAACTATTTGGATTTTCTTCATTGGATATATTTATAATTAGCTAACGATTAATAATCCTGTAATATTACTCTTCTTCAATAATTCCTACCATATTTTCTTGTTTTTCAAAGTCTTTAAGTCCCGGTAAGTCTTTCATGTTTTTTATTCCAAAATAATCCATGAATTTTTTTGATGTTTGATATATTAATGCTCTTCCGGGTCCATCATCTCTGCCTTGGATCTCAATCAGCCCCTTGTCCAAGAGTTTTTGAACAGTATAGTCACAGTTGACACCCCTTATTTGTTCCATTTCCGGTTTTGATATAGGTTGCTTATAGGCTATAATAGCGAGTGTTTCCAATGCTGCTTTAGATAGCCTTTTAGTTGTCAAAGCCTTTAGGTATTCTCCAACGATATTATGATATGCTCCTTTTGTCATAAAGGAGTACCCATTGGAAATTTCAATTATTTCAAAACTATAATCATCTGACTTGTATTTATTAATTAAATCATCAATTATGATATCCAATTCTTCCGGTTTTAATGAAGTATCAAACGATTTATTAATAACGTATTCTATCTCATCTTTTGAGATTGAATTGTCAGAAGCAAAAATCAAACTTTCTATATATCTGTGTAATTTTGTCACAATAATTATTTTAGGTGTTGCAAATATAAGGAAAAGCTATTGGTTAGCAATTCTTTCTTCAATCTTTTATTAAGATTGTTTTAAAACTTAATCTAAAAGCATTTTTGTTTTTAGCTTTTTAAAAATTAACAGTTTGGATTTAAAATGTAGCCATCACTATAAAATAGCAGGGAACACAATTATTTATATTAGTATTTTATACAAATTTATAGATTTTGATGTAAATTACAGATTTTATGCACAATTAATATTTATAATTGTATGATAATAGTTTCAAGTAGGGTTTTAGTCAAAGTTTTTACAATGAATTTTGCCCGAGCAATTACAATTTTCCCCTTTATTTTGCTATCTGACCAGCGTTTAAAGGAGGATAAAATATTGGTAAATCACGAGATGATACACATAAGACAACAACTGGAATTGCTAGTGTTACCTTTTTATCTTTGGTATCTTATAGAATTTTTTATTAGATATCTCAAAACAGGATCTAGATTTCAAGCCTATGTTAATATTTCATTTGAAAAGGAAGCTTATGCTAATGAAAACAATCTAAATTACAACAATGGTAAAAAGTTTTGGTCTTTTCTTAAATACATTTAGCATAATTTGTCGTTTACAATATAATAGGGTGGTATATGATCCTTTGAATTCTTGGTTTGTATCGTTTTTTTATTATTTTTGAAGATTATTTTTATTTTCTATTAAAAACTTTAACATGATTAAAAGATTTATATTTTTATTTTTCATTTCTTTATTTTATTATAGTATCTCATCCGGACAATCAGTTACCCCGGATATTTCATGGGAAGATATGATGTCTGATCCTAGCTATAGCTTCAAGGAGATACAGGCAAAATTTAATGAAAGGTGGGCTGATGTTGGATATATAAAAGATGATGGCTACAAGATTTTCAAAAGATGGGAGTATATGATGGAGCCGATTATAGATAAGAACGGTTACTTTGACTATAAAAAAGTTGCTTCGGAGTATGTAAGATACCAACAAAAAGTTGCTAAAAATTTTTACCGTTCATCAGAAGCCAATTGGGAACAACTAGGTCCGTTTGGATTTATTTCACGATACGGTATAGGCCGTGTGAATGTCGTAGGTTATGATCACAATGATGTCAATGTGTTGTGGCTAGGAGCAGCATCAGGAGGATTATGGAAATCTACTGATGGAGGAGAGAAGTGGAATGCTATAAGCGATGATTATCGTATGATGGGAATTTCTGACGTTGAAGTTGATTATAATAATTCTGATATCGTTTATGTGGCTACTGGAGATAGAGATGCAGGTGATACATATACATATGGTGTCTTTAAATCTATGGATGGTGGCAAGACATGGGATAAAACCGGATTTCCTGATGTATATAGAATTACAGAATTATTGATTAATCCAAATGATGGCACCCAACTTTATGCATCTACAACTTCCGGGATCTTCAAGACAATTGACGGTGGAAATACATGGCAGAATATCCTTTCGGGGGTAAATGTAAAAGATATGAAAACAAAACCGGGAGATTTCAATGTGATATATGCTACTAATACAGTATCAAAATCCGATTATTTATTGTTTTACCGCTCAAAAAACGGAGGAGTTGATTTTGAGCAATTCAAAATCCAAGACATGCCTATAGAGGTGAATAGGGCTGCAATCGCAGTATGCGAAGATTTTCCAAACCTTGTTTTTTTGTCAGCAGGTGAAAATAAAACAGGTTGGGATGGCCAGGATTTTATCGGTATCTATAAGTCGGAAGATAGTGGAGATACATTTTCCGAATTGCAAATTGATAACCCCCCGGAGTTGGGTTCGCAATCATGGTATGATTGGACATTTACAGTTTCTCCTGACAATCCAAATGAACTATTCGCTGGAGGAGTGAGGTTGTTTAGATCCATTGATGGCGGAAAAAATTGGGTACAATCAACTAATTGGTCAAATCCAAACAATAACGACCATTTTCATGTAGACCACCATTATATCGGATTTCAACCGGGGACTAATAATTTGTTTGTAGGTTGTGACGGAGGAGTGTATAAGTCTACAAATAAGGCTAAATATTGGGAGGCTCTTAATGACAATCTTTCTATAACTCAGTATTACAAAATGGGCTCTTCTACTAGTGTCGAACATTTGATAATCGGTGGATCACAAGATAATGGTACTCATTTGCTCAACGAAGGGAAGTGGAATAGAGTAATGGGCGGCGATGGAATGGATTGTGGGATTGATCCTACTAATCCAAATATTATGTACGCAAGTTATCAATTGGGAAATATTAGGAAATCAGTAAATAGAGGTAGTAATTTTTATGATATTCTAAATGAAAATACAACAAATGAAAAAGGTGCTTGGGTGACACCTATAGCAATTGATCCTGTGAATCCAAATATACTATACGCCGGTTTTGAAAGCATGTGGAAATCTTATGACAAAGGAGAAAGTTGGGATAAAGTATCTAATAGGATTGAAGAAGGCGAAACAATCAGGCAAATAGAAATAGCTCCCTCTGATGATGATGTGGTTTACGTGAGTGCTTATGAAAATATGTTTAAAACCGTAGATGGCGGCAATGAATGGGAGAAGATCAAAAATCCAAAGAATGATTTTATAAGAGATATCGCAGTAAGTCCTAAAGATCCTGATATTGTTTTTGTTGCTTCGAGAAACAATATTTTTAAAAGCACAGATGGAGGAAGTACTTGGATTAATATTAATGGGACATTGCCTAATGTGCCTAAAACGACTATAGCTATTCAAAACAATAGTATTGAAAGTATATATTTAGGAACATTTGTTGGTGTTTTCTATACTGACAATACTATGTCAGATTGGATTCCATTTAATGAAGGGATGCCTCCGGTACGTGTTGGTGAACTTGAAGTAAATGCTAATTTTGGAAAGTTGATAGCTGCGAGTTATGGAAGAGGCTTTTGGGAAACAAACCTTTTTGATTTTAATTACGATTTGCCGTTTTGTACAACTTTAACATATCCTGAAAATGACAAAAGAGTAGTTGCTGATAGTGTTACACTAAAATGGAATTCATCTGAAAAAGCTGAAGGATATATTATCAGTATCGGAAGCCAAAGGGGGGAAAATGATATTTTAGATAGCTTAGATGTTGGAAATGTTTTGGAGTATACATGGAATGATATAGGTTTTGAAGGAAAAGTATTTGTTTCGGTTACGCCTTATAATAGTTTTGGACAGGCTACAAACTGTATCGATAATAGCTTTATAGTCGGTTGTGCATATGACGATAAGTTGGCACTTATAAGGTTCTATAAGGCAACAGGAGGTGATAATTGGACAGTAAAATGGGACACGACAGATTGTGATCTCTCAAATTGGTACGGTGTAGAATTGGATGAAGATGGAAGAGTGACTACTTTGGATTTTGATGGTGTATTTGATGGCAAAATTTCCGGATCTGGCTTGGGTAATAATCTGGTAGGAACTTTGGATAGTACGATTGGTGATTTGGTAAGCTTAAAATTCCTGTATTTGGCAGGCAATAAATTAAAAGGGGATTTGCCCGGTAGCTTTTCAAAACTGAACAAGCTTAAAGAGGTTGATTTGTCTAAAAATGAATTTAATGGTGATTTTCCAAAAGTTTTGGCAGAACTGAAATTAACATATTTGAATATTAGTATGAATAAGTTTGCAGGAGAAATTTCAGGTGATTTAAGTAAATGGAATGGTATGGCACAATTATTAATTAATAAAAATGAGTTTACCGGTAAAATTCCATCTTCTTTTAACTCTTTGAAATCAGCTTGGCTTATTGATATATCCGATAATAATTTCTCAGGAAAGTTTCCTTACCAGTTTTATTTTCTAAAAAATCTGTATAGTTTCAATGCAGAAAATAACAAATTATCAGGTAAGCTGTCCAAAAGGCTTGCAAGTATGAAAGACTTGTACATTTTGCTTTTGGGTTATAATCAGTTTGAGGGAAGTATCCCAAAAGAATTTGGCAACAAACAATGGGGAATACTTTACATAAATGATAATAACCTGAGTGGATGTTTTGACAATAATCTTAAAAAATTGTGTACTCAAAATGCAGTAATTAATTTTTCGGGAAACTCGGGATTACCAAATAATGGGGATTTTCATTCTTTTTGCAGCAATGATATTGGCAATTGTAATAAACTACCCGGATGTAGTGATGGGTTTGCATTTTTATTAGGAGGAGATTCACTTTCTTACAATTCACCTATTAGCTGGATGGGAGTAGATGGTGCTGAGGGATATCGAGTGTCTGTTGGGACTACAAGCAAGGGGGTTGATATTGCTGATAATGTAGATGTAAGTAATAATAGTTACGATGCTGGAGAATTACCGGTTGGAAAACGTATTTATGTAAATATTCAAGCATATAACAAGTATGGAAGTGCAATAGATTGTGATGAATTGAGTTTTATCGCTGTCAAGAGTTCATCTGTTTTTGAAAAGGATACGATAAGCTTTGGTTCGCTTTTAAGTGTGTACCCTGTTCCTGCAAAAGATTATATAATAATAAAAAAGATTGATAAACAATTAGGCGATATCTCAATGAGTATTGTCAATATACATGGAGTGAGTGTTATGGATAAAATTATTCCTGGCTCGGGTAAAAATGAACGAATTAGCATTGAATCATTAACTAAAGGGGTATATTTCTTGAAAATGAATATTAAAAGCAAAGAGTATTACAAAAAACTAATAGTGCAGTAGAAAATTGTTTTATGAATGTATTGATTGTACCTGACAAGTTTAAAGGTTCGCTTTCTGCACTTGAAGTTTGTGATGCTATCAAAGATGGAGCAAGTGAGTTTGATGATAGTATCAATATTGAAATTCAACCACTGGCAGATGGGGGTGAAGGCACAATAGATATAATAAGTACTTATGTTAACTGTGAAAAAAGAGAAATCAAGGTAAGAAATCCTATCGGTGAAATGATAAATGCTGAATATTTATTTTGTGGCAAGAGTGCTTATATTGAGCTCGCTAAGGCTAGTGGACTGATACTATTAGACAAAAAAGACAGGAATCCCTTGTATACTGATACTTTTGGTACAGGTCAGTTGATATTGGATGCTATTGATTTAGGAGCAAAAGAGATTAATGTTTTTGTAGGTGGAAGCGCTTCTAATGATGCGGCGATGGGCATAGCGGTAGCTCTTGGTATTAGATTTCTCGATTCAAAAGGTCAAAATTTAGCTCCTATTGGAATTAATCTTAATCGTATTTCTAAGATTTACAGATCCGGTTTGAAATTTACTCCTCAAACTGTTGAATTCAACATTTTTAGTGATGTTAGTAATGTAATGTATGGTGAAAATGGAGCAGCTCATAGCTTTGCAGGTCAAAAAGGTGCATCTAATGAGGATATTCTTTTTTTGGATGAAGGATTATCTCATTTTGCAAATGTGTTAAAGAGTATTTACAATGTAGATGTTTCAAATGTGGAGGGTGGGGGAGCCGCCGGAGCAGTAGTCGCCGGCATGAAGGCTATGTTTAATGCCAAAATCAGAAGTGGAATTGATGAAATAGTCGAAATCACACAGCTGGAAAATAAAATAAAAAATGCCGATTTAGTTGTTACAGGAGAGGGGGGATTGGATAAATATAGCTTTAAAGGGAAAGTAGTTGGTAAAGTGCTAGAGTTGGTAAAGAAATATGATAAGAAAGCAATGGTTTTTGCAGGGCAGAACTTACTTAATAAATCATTTGATTTCAGTGAAAATAATATTGCTATAGATTCTGTATTATCGTATACTACGGATATTGAAGATGCTATTCAAAATGCATCGTATTATTTGAAAATTATGATGATACATGGGTTAAATTCCTTGAAAAAAGAAAAGAAAATGTAATTTTTGTAATTTTAGAATAATGTCCCTTGACGAATATTGCTTTCCGCAACTTCATTTATTAATTCCCTAGTATTATTTCTGACATTATTTACTTTAGAAGATACCGGATATGCATACATCAAATCAGAAGGAAAAGGTCTTAAGAATGATTGAGCCTCTTTTGAAGAGATCTTGCTATCAATCCATATTTGTTCCTCATCTTCAAATAAAATTGCAGGCATTCTTGTATGTAGTTGCTTGACAATCGCATTGGCCGGAACGGTTATTATAGTGAAAGTTGTGACCAATTGATTGTTTTTATCTGTCCATGTATCCCATAGACCCGCTACGGAAAATACAGACTTGTCATTTCGAATAATCCTGTAAGGTAATTTTATGTTATTGTTTTTTTTCCATTCGTAAAAGCCATCTAGGGGAATAAGACATCTTCTGCTTTGCAATGAGCCCGCAAACGATTTTTTCTCAGTTAGCGATTCTGCTCTTGCATTAATCAATTTACCGGCCATCTTTTGATTTTTTGCCCAAAATGGAATCAATCCCCACCTGTAGATATTAAAATGTGTAGTATCATCGTTTGTGATTACCGGCAGGTATTGCATGGGAGCAATATTGTAATTTGGTATAGGATTATATCTGTTGATATCATCCGAATAAAATTTTGCACCAAATCTTTCTTCAAGTTCTTTTTGATTCTTTGTCAGACTTGCTCTACCACACATTATGCACTAATTCTTTTTTCTGTGAACGTAGCAGTCAATACCACTTCTTTTTAATATAGTTACCGCTTCATTTGCCTCTCGTCGCGAAGAGAACCTCCCCGCCAATACGGAGTAATATTGAGATAAATCAAAATTGACTATTTCTGAATTATATCCTAGATTGTAAAGTTTTCTTTTCATTTTATTGGCATTGCCTTTTACTAGATAGCTACCTGCAACAACGAGATATGAGCCGGCACTTGAAGCTTTTTTTCTTTTTACCGGTGCTTTTTTGCTTGTAGAAGTATTAGTTTTACTTACATCTGTTGATGTTTCTTTAGCATCTCCTGAATAATCTATAAAATCATCAACACTTTCTTTTTTATTGTCTGAAGATTCATTATTGCTATTGTTAGAAGATTGGGCATCTTCTTCCTTGGATTCTTCATCTCCAAAAATATCCTCTTCTAAATCTACGTCTTCGCTTTCGGCTGTTTGGTCAGTCGCTTCAATTGTTTCTTCGCTTACTTCCTTGCTCCCGTTGCATCCCTTTGAGATATCACTTATCCAATATACCAATAAAAAAATAATAGCAGCAATTCCGAGTATTTTTAATATCCTTTCCATGATAAAATATTTATATTATAAAATTGGTGTAAAATTACGTTATTTTATAATATATATCAAGTTATCAGTAAAAAAAATACATAGATTGAGTAAAAGTAATATGATTTTGTATAAAAAACAACGGTATTGTATAAAAAAACCTTGTCTAATCATAGAATTAAACAAGGTTTTCTGTAATAAGTGTTGGTAACCCTATTTCTTAAATTTAGCAAATTTCTTGTTGAACTTATCGATTCTACCGGCGGAATCAACAAATTTCATCTTACCTGTAAAGAATGGGTGTGATTTTGATGAAATTTCCAGTTTAATCAAAGGATATTCTTTACCGTCTTCCCAAACGATTGTTTCTTTCGAAGGTGAACAAGATCTTGTTAAAAAAGATTCGTTAACTGAAAAATCTTTAAAAACAACTAACCTATAATTATTCGGATGTATTTCCTTTCTCATCGTAATGACCATTTAATTTTTTAAAATATTAGGCAGCAGCCTTTTTCCCATTATTCAAAACGGGAGCGCAAAGATAAAATAATTTTATTAAAAAATAAATAATTTAGTAATAATACTGTGTTTTTTTTCTTTTTGATTAAAAATAAACTATTTAGTGTCTGTCTACAAAGTCATTAAAATTCAAAAATAATTTTTTTGCGATATTTTTATTTCCCTCAACTCGCTGATGCTAAGGCATCACTTCGTTTCGGAAAAGTAAAAATCTCATCTAAAATCTTTATTTTTCAAAGATCAAGCACTTTATAGATAGACACTATATTATTTGAAAAAAGCGTCTTCAAAATGCGAAATAATAGGTTTTTTGTTCTCTTCAAGCAATATACCGATGATATCAAACCGTATAGCCCAGTCATAATTTATTCTTTGCATAAACTGTGAAGCAGCGTCAGCGATTAATCTTTTCTTTTTATTATCTACAAAAGATTCAGGCTCTCCATAATAAGAGTAGGATCTGGTTTTTACTTCAACAAAAATGAGTATGCCTTTGTGTTTGGCAATTATGTCGATTTCGGCTTTTTTAAATCTCCAATTTCTTTCAAGGATTTCATAGCCTTTTGAAACCAAAAAATCGGTAGCAAGATCTTCACCTTTGGTACCGATTTCTTTATTTAGTTTCATATAATATTATTTAGTGTCTGTGCACAAAGTCATTAAAATTTAAGAATAATCTTTATTTTTCAAAAATCTAGCACACTATAGACAGACGCTATTTATTGTTAAACTCCCAAATAATGCATTAACAATTTACTTCTTGAATTGTCTCTGAGTTTTGCAATAGCTTTATCTTTTATCTGCCTGACTCTTTCCCTTGTCAAATCAAACATATCACCAATATCTTCTAAACTAACCGGATGTTCTAATCCGATACCAAAATACAGTTTCAATACACTTTTTTGTCTTGCCGTCAATGTACCTAAAGATCTCTCAATCTCTCGTCCTAGTGATTCGCTATATTCCAAATGGACATCAGTATCAGGTGTGTTTGAATTTTCCAATACATCCAGTAATGAATTATCTTCACCATCTACAAAAGGGGCATCCATTGATACATGTCTGGAAGCAACACTAAGAGTTGTTTCTATTTCTTCGACAGAAATATCAAGTAGTTTTGCTATTTCTTCAGTCGTTGGTTCTCTTTCAAATTCTTGTTCCAAGGAAGCAAAAGCTCTATTTATTTTATTTAATGAACCTACCTTGTTAAGGGGCAATCTCACTATTCTGGATTGTTCTGCCAAAGCTTGCAAAATAGATTGTCTAATCCACCAAACAGCATATGAAATGAATTTGAATCCCCTTGTTTCATCAAATCTTTGTGCGGCCTTGATCAATCCCAAGTTACCTTCATTGATTAAATCGCTCAAGGATAAACCTTGGTTTTGATATTGTTTTGCTACTGATACTACAAATCTCAAGTTAGCTTTTGTGAGTTTTTCCAATGATTCTTTATCTCCCTCTTTAATCCTTTTTGCCAAATCAACCTCTTCTTCCGGTGTCAATAAATCAACCTTTCCTATTTCTTGTAAATATTTCTCTAAAGATTGACTCTCTCTGTTAGTTATTGATTTGGTAATTTTCAGCTGTCTCATCCAGTTTGTTTTTACTTATTATAATTAAATTAAATAATACTATCAACTATTCTTTATAGTCAAAAACACAAATTTATTTTGTAATATTGATAAGTTCGTCTAAAACAAAATCTGTATAGTACAAACGCAAAAACTCCTATAAAAAGATTCTAATGAAAGCTTTTTATAGCGATTAAATCTAGTATTTATACATATACACAAACAAATACAATATTAGTTGTAAAAAAGTTCATATTAGTCAAAATATTTACAAATATTGTGCCGAACAGTTAATATTTTTACAAAAAAAACAGAATTTTATGAAATGCGAGTTTTA
Organism: Saprospiraceae bacterium; assembly: GCA_026986005.1. Taxonomy (GTDB): domain Bacteria; phylum Bacteroidota; class Bacteroidia; order Chitinophagales; family Saprospiraceae; genus JADJGA01. The sequence continues at coordinate 22,792 of JALSPK010000011.1, read as the reverse complement.
ATAGCAAGATTATTTTTAAATTTTGATGACTTTATTGACAGACACTATTTATAAAGTGATTGAATTATCGCTATGCAATGCAAAATTATTTGCAAAAACTATTTTTTTTTCGTATACTACAAGCGTAAGATAAAACTTAACTTAAAAAATTAGGATTATGAGAAAAGTATTAATTCCAACAGATTTTTCCGAAGTTTCTGAAAATGCATTAAAATACGGTTTGGACTTATACCGCAGAACAAAGTCCACGATTGATGTTGTACATGTATATCACCCTGCTTATGACCCCGGACAAACAGAATTAATAGATGTGTCTTCAGGTGTAGAAAATTTATTAAAGGACAATATGGCTGAATTATTGAGAAAGGTAAGTATTTTTGATATTGATGTCAACGGTAAAGTAGAACTTGGTTTTGTCACCGAAAAGATTGTGAAATTATCTTTTAATTATGACATCATTGTTATGGGGACTACTGGTTCTAACAGTTTGTTAGGGAAAATATTTGGTAGTGTTTCTTCTGATGTTGCGACTCAGGCACATTGTCCGGTTTTGTTAGTTCCTCCGAAAATAAGGTTTAGCGGTTTAACCAATATTGTTTATTCCTGTGATTTTGATGGAGTGAATAATGATGTATTGAGTGAAATTATATCTTTTGCCAATAGATATAAAGCCAAACTTCATTTTGTGCATATCAAAGAAAATGATAATGAATTTAAACTTGACTTGCCAAAAGAGGTTGAAGCGGATTATTCTATTGATGAAATTGAAGCAGACTCTGTTATTAACGGTGTGAACGGATTTATTGAAAAAACCAATGCCGAGCTAGTTATAATGGCAACTAAACAAAGAAGTTTTTGGGAGAAAATAGTTCACACAAACCACACTAAAGAATTTGCTTTGAATGTAAAAGTTCCACTTTTGGTGTATCACGAGACCAATAGGTAGTGAAAGTATAGGAAAACGACACTAGTTAGGAGACAATATTTTCCCAAGAGTGTTTGTCAGTTTTTTTGCTTCTTGTTGGAGATCAAAACTATATTCGCTTAATCTCCAATTTAAGACAGTAACTCTCATACTGCCCATCACTATATTGGTTATTTGTGTATAATCTAGGTCAGCTCTTATTGTTCCGTCTTTTTGGCCGTTTTTTATTATTTCAAAAACCATATTCCTTTTCTCGTCTAGAATTGTTTTTACCGTTTTGGAAAGGCTCTTATTGTCCTGAAAGCTTGTTTCAGAAAAAATAACCATAATAACAGCCGGATATTTTACAAAAAAATCAAACTGATAATTAATTATACCGGTAAGCTTTTTTAATCCGCTCAAATCGCTGTGTACTATATGAGTGATGCCCTCATTCATCTTTCCTTTGAAAAACAATAATATTGACCGTAATATCTCATTCTTATCTTTAAAATGTCTATACAATGCCGGTTCGGAAAAGCCAATTTTTGCAGCCAATCTTTTAGTCGTTAGTTTTTGTACTCCGTTTTCACCGATTAGTTCCGTTGCATTACTTATTATATCAGTTTGTCTGCTAGTAAATTTCATTTTAAAGGTTTTGTTTAATAATTAACGCAAAAATGAAACTAAAAGTTGAATTATGAGGTGTTTTTAAAGTGGATTATACTAAATTGTTAGTAGAATTAATTGAAACAATAAATTCTCATTCAAAATTATCAGAATTTCAAAAATCATAGGATTTTGTTTGTAGATATTATCTAATATTGATTTCTATCCAGAATGTTTTTATAATTTCTTGTGCTAATACCATTAAATAATGCAAAATAGTCCAGTAAATCATCTTATTTTTTTTGATTTTTGCGTTAAAAATACTCATCTTAGTTATAGCCATATTTGTGTTTTTTGCCTTCAATTCATAAAAATAATTCTGATTTATTTTTGGGCTATTTTATATCAATTATTGGTATAAATGCTAATTTTTGAATAAGTCGAAAAATCTATCTCAAAGCCTTATCGTATACTCTTTTTTAACTTCTTTCATTACAAACGAGCTTTGGACATGTGCGATATTATCTATTGCGGCTAGTTTTGTAGTTATGAATTTTTGATACTCATCCATATCTTTAGCGTAGACAGTAAGTAAATAATCGTATTGCCCTGCAATATGATAGCAAGATTGTACTTGATGCAGTTTTTGAACACTATTTTCAAAGTCATTTATGAATGAAAGGGTGTGCTCTTTTAAAGAAACATTACAGAATGCTAAAATAGAAATGCCTGCCTTCTTATAGTCGATAATCGTCACCATTTTTTTTATGACGCCTAATCTTTTAAGCCTTTTTATTCGCTCGTATATCGGTGTAATGGTAAGACCAAGTTTTCCCGCTATTTCTTTGTTTGTGTATTTTGCATCATCTTGTAGTAGTTCAATTATTCCGTTATCAATATTATCCAATTTTACTCGTTTAGGAAAAATATCCATTATTTGTATTATTTTTGCGATTAAATAGAAAAAATATCTAAAAAGAAAGCAAATATAGTTAAATATACTGAGAATATCATATTTAATAGAAAAATGGTAACTTTGTCGAAACAATTGGATTATTCTTAGCCTATAAAATACCAAAAATGAAAAAAACAGATCACAAAATGCAACCGGAAACACATATGACATCACTAGGTTACAATCCGTTTTGGTCGGAGGGCTCGGTAAAATGTCCTATTTTTCAAACTTCTACTTTTGCTTTCAAAACAGCGGCAGAGGGGAAAGCTTTTTTCGAATTGGCTTACGGATTACGTGAAGCTGATAAAGGCGAAAAACTCGGTTTAATATACAGTAGATTAAATAATCCTGATTTACAAATTTTGGAAGAGAGGCTAGCAGTTTGGGATGGTGCTGATGATTGTGCTGTTTTTGAAAGTGGGATGTCCGCTATATCTACAGTGATGCTAGAGTTTTTATCGCCGGGAGATTTATTGCTTTTTAGTAATCCCGTTTATGGTGGAACTAGCCATTTTATGTATCATATATTGACAAAATTTGGAATTAAAGTGATTAGTTTTACTGCAGATGACACCAAAGAAGATTTAATAAAGATCGTAAAAGAATCAGGTCTTGCAGATAAGTTAAAGGTTGTATATGCTGAAACTCCGGGTAACCCTACTAATGCACTTATAGATATTGAGATGTTAAAAGAGGTAACAGAATATTTTTCTACTGAAGAAAATGACATTCCTTTAGTAGTTGACAATACATATCTTGGTCCAGTATTTCAGCATCCAATGCAACACGGTGCAGATATTGTTGTGTATAGTGCCACCAAATACATAGGAGGTCATAGTGATGTGATAGCAGGAGCTGTCTCAGGTAAAACCCATTTGATAGCAAGGGTAAAAGAATTGAGAAGTTTTCTCGGGAATATGGCAGGGCCTTGGACAGGTTGGCTGTTGATGCGAAGCCTTGAAACACTTAAGTTAAGAATGGAAAAACAGGCAGAAAATGCCCAAAAGATTGTCGCATTTCTGAATACTCATGATAAAATAGAGAGAATATCTTACCTAGGAAACCTTGAAGAGGGTACACGACAAAAAGACATTTATGACAGAATGTGCCTTTCTCCGGGGGCTATGATATCTATTTATGTAAAGGGAGGAGAAAAAGAGGCTTTTAAATTTATTGATAGTACTGTTATACCAAAACTTGCTGTTAGTCTTGGTAGCACAGAGTCTTTGATTCAACATCCGGCTACAATGACTCATGCGGGAGTAGATCCTGAAGAGAAGATAAAATTGAAAATTACCGGCAACTTGGTTAGATTGTCTGTTGGGGTTGAGAGTGCAGAGGATTTGATTTGGGATATGAAACAAGCATTGGAGCAACTGTAGCAAATGCATAGGATTCATATTTGGTATCTGTTCGGAAATAGATGGATTTTGAAATGCATTTAACATATTTTAGTTATTGATAGTGATAAAAAGTTAAACTGAATTAGATTATATGTTAGATAATGCTTTTATATTATAAATAAATGAATATATTTACGATTTTAGCTTGGGTGAATCTTTGATTAAACAATAAAAGTATATATAATGAAAAAGCTCTTTTTAACACTTGTTCTATTTTTTATAGTTGTCATGTTTTTTAATAATATTTGTGCTCAGAAAAATGTAAGTTTATTCGATGAATATTCATCGAGAAAATTTATAACACCTGTGTTTTTGGACAAGAATAATCTAAATGATCATTCTTCAATGATAAATTTAATAAATCCTAGTAGAATTGTTTTGCCCGCCAGTGTAGAAAAGGCAAATATTTTGAAAAATAAAATAGGATTTCATGAAAATGTTTTAGCGTCATTGGAAAAAAACAAAATACCAAACGAAATATTTAAGGAGTTATTTGTAGCTGATGGTAAATGGACTTATGATAAATTGCTTGAAAGAGCGAAAAAGAATATGACAGATGCTGATTATCTTAGATTCAAGTCCTCATCCGTTGGTGTCAGAGGAGGGGCAGGTAGAAAGTTTTATAATACAGTATTGAAGTCAAATTTTATATTCACATACTCGTATAGTGATTTGCATACACAAGAAGAAGAGTACAATAGAATAGACCTTGCTAACTTTGCAAGAGCAGAAAAAGACAAAAAAAATACTTTCAAAAAGGAGAAAGATAAGTACAAATTTAAGCCGGTAAAAAGAACTGATGCTGGATATATTGTAGATCTGAAAATAAATATTTTTAAAATATTATTGGATAATGAACAAATCGTTATGCTCGAAAATGCTATATATGGTATAAATGATGACAATGATGATAAAACCAAGATTAAAAATCTTATGCAATATAGTTTTAAATTGAAGCGAGTTGGTGGCGGTTCAAGGAAATTGGAAGTAATATACAACAAGGAGAAAGCAAAGAAGAAGCACTATACCAAAAAACATTATTTTAAAAGGCTGTTTGGAAATAGTAATATAAAAAGTTTGCTCGGTAAAGTACTAGAGAACTCTAAGGAGTTTAGGATTAAGTCAACCATCTATGATACAAAAAGAGGTCTAGCGGTTAAGATAGGTACTAAAGAGGGCTTAAAGCGGAATAACAGATTTTTCGTTTATGAATTAATGCTTGATAAAAATGGTAATTTGAAAAAGAAACGAAAAGGGGCTGTACGTGCAAAAAAGCCGGCAAAAAATGACGGTATTGCTACCGGTAATACCCAACCTACCAAGTTTTATCAAATTCAGGGTAGAAAACTTGGTAAAGGAATGCTTTTAGAGCAAAACAGGAATAACGGTTCATTAGATATCGGGTACGGAGATAATTTTTATGCAAGTATTTCCGGATTTTTAGGTTTTATGAATGCAGGAAGATTTGGTATCGATTTTCAAACATTTCAAAATCTTCAGTTTGATTCTATAGCTCTGTCAACTTATAATCTTTCTGCTTATATGGAAAAAGATATTCATTTTGCACGTAATTTTTATGTAACGGGAGATATGGGATTATATATTGAAGAATCCTCATTCTCTAATGACTCACTAAATACGTTTTATGTAAAAGAGCCTAAAGAGCATAGTCAAATTTTGACATGGGAGTTAGGGGTTTCTGCCGGTGTTTACCTGACTCCAAAATTAAAATTATTTGCCAAAATGAGATATTTACCAGGAAAATATAAGGATGGGTCTGTTTTTGGTAAAGGTGGATTATTTGCTATCAAAAGGAAGAAAACAAGGTATTTTGCAGGAGTATCATTTGAATGGTAATTTTTTTTATTTTAATTATTATAAATTTGTAATCTATGAAAACAAAACTATTTTTTTTATTGTCAATATTTATTGTATTAAGTTGTAAAACGGTTGTACCGGTAGATTATACGAAATACGAAGTTGAAGCTCTTGATCAGGGTATTCAGGGAACTGTATTGATGAAAGTCTATTCGTATGATAAGTCAGTCAAAAATGCAATTGAAAGAGCAAAAATGAACGCTGTGCAAGCGGTTTTATTTAAAGGTATACCTGGAAGCAATATTTCAAAACCTATGGTGAAAGACGGGAGAATGGCACATGAGGAGTATTTTAACAAGTTTTTTGGGTTGTACAAAGTTAATAAAAAGTTAAGGAGGCGTGATAGGAACAAAGACGCTATTGATTTTTCGAGATTATTCAATGCGCCGTACAGGTCATACGTTCAAGTTAGTAATGATGGTTCATTGGCACCGGGCGACAGAGTCAAAGTTGGCAATAGTTACAAGGTAGGGGTAGAAGTTTCTGTCAATCATGCGCAATTGAGAAAAAAATTGGAAGAAGACGGAGTGATTAATGGTATCAATTCGGGATTCTAGAATGTTTTTTAATAAAAATGATTTTTGATTATATTCAATTAATAATAGTATTTGTAAGTTAAATTTATTATAATGAGAAAACAATTATTGCTTATTATTTTGTTGTCTTTTGTTTTTTATTTAAGTCTTTTTGGTCAAGCAAAACAACCCAATTTAATGGTTGTGCCTTCTGATTTGTACTGTACAAAACATTTATACACAATGAAATTTGATAATCAGGGGATAACAGAAGTGCTTCCGGATTATGAAAAGGCATTGAGGAGCGATGAAAACCTACGTCAGGTAATTACTAAAATCAATGAGATGATCATTGAAAGGGGCTATACTAGGGATAAAATTAAAGACCTCGAAGCAACACTAAAGAAATTGAAAAAAAACGAAGCCATTATCAATGCAGCATCCAGCAAGACCAGTGGTTCAGCCGTGATGGAGACGGCATTGGATATCATTAAGAGAACAGCAAAACCCGATATCGTCCTTGATATTTATTTTAGCGTAAAAAGGAAGGGCCCAAGAAGATATGTCAACTTTAGTTTGCAAGGCATTGATGCTTACAACAGTAGTGTTGTTGCAAGTGTTAGCGGTGATGGAACCCCGGTTATCGACAATTCCATTACAACAGGAGTATTGTTAGAAGAAGCCGTATTAAAGCATTTGGATAATTTTATGGATCAAATCCAAACTTATTTTGATGAAATGTTTAAGAAAGGAAGAATGATAAAACTGCATGTCAAAGTTTGGGAGTCATCTCCCGTTGATCTTGAAGAGGAATATGACTATGATGGTGAATCAAAAGAGTTAAATGAGATAATTGACGATTGGTTTTATAAAAATACTGTAGGTGGCAGATATGATATAGATGATAGTTCTGAAAATATGATGGAAATATCTGCACGTATTCCCATGTATGATAATAAAAAAAGGCCACAAGACGCAAACAGGTATTCAAGGAAATTAGTGAAATTTCTTAAAAAAGCACCATTCAATTTAATTGTGAAAAAGATACCTCAGGGTCTTGGTGAAACATGGTTGTTTATTGGAGAAAAATAAAAAAATATAAAATGAAAAAATTATTGTTATTATTGGTTTTTATTGCTTTTACAACTGATTTTTATAGCCAAAATGGAATAAAAAGCATCACACTTACTCCTGTCGTTTTTCGTGAAAATAGCAACCAAAAAGAGGTAACCCCCCAGATTAGGAGATTGATGAAAAACAAATTAAAAAGTATTGTTACAAGTCAGGGTTTGGCTAGCGAACAATTTATGGATAAAAATATCATTTTTCCCGATATTCAAGTAATATCCAAAGATGTTATTCCAGGCATGCCTCCTAAAGTAAGTCTTAATATAGAGCTAACATTGTATATAGCAGACTATGATAGTAAAACGGTATATTCGTCAGAAACATTTGACCTCAAAGGTGTTGGAAGGAATGAGGCAAAAGCATACAACAATGCACTAAAAAGATTGAATAGAAGAAACAGAAAAGTAGTTGAGTTTGTCAATAGAGGAAAAGAGAAAATCTTGGAATATTATAAAAATAATTGTGACATGGTATACAATGATGCAATGATAAAACTAAATTCGGGAAGAGAGAAAGAAGGATTGAAAATGCTAACAAGAATACCTTATGATAATACTGATTGTTATAAAAAAACATCTAATGCTATTGTCGATGCATATTTAAATTATGAGAACAAACAATGTATGAAAGATTTGGCCAAAGCTCAAAGTATTTGGAATTCTTCACCCAACTATGAAGGTGCGTTGAAAACACAAGTTTATTTTTCAAGGATATTGCCTGATACAAAGTGTTATGACAATGCACTTAATATAATGAGTGAGATGAAAAAGACTCTCAAAGAAAAGGATCATAGAGAATGGGAATTCAAAATGACTTTGTTTGAGAGTAAAAGTGAAATGCTAGAGCATATATTGAATATGATTTATGATTTAGAAAAGACTAAAGCAGAAAATTCAGGTAGAAGATACGACTCATGGTGGGGAAAGTAAAATCTTAAATTCAGATTTACACATCTTATCAGAAATAGTATAAATTCCTCAAATAATCAAGGCGTAATGACTAATTTCTTCGTATTTAGTTGCTGTTTAAATTAGGGATAGCATAAAATTATTATATAGACCAAATAAAAATAGCAATATTATTTTAAATTAGTTTGAAAAGTTATTTATCATTTCTTACATTTGCGCACATTAAATAATGACTAATTTTAATGGGGAAACGTAAATCTTACCTATGATGAATAATAAACTTTTTAGAAACCGGCTTGTAATTGCCTTGTTTTTGTTTGGAATCGCATTTGGAGTAAATGCACAATCTGTAGATGAGGGGAAGAAACTATTTAAAACTAAAACTTGCGCAGCTTGTCACGACAGGAATATGGCTAAAAAGGTTGTAGGACCTGCTCTAGCCGGGGTAGAGGGTAGATGGGAAAGCAAAAAGGATTTGTTTTCTTGGATCAGAAATCCGAATACTTTGTTGGAAGCAAAGCATATTTATGCTACTAAGCTTTTTGAAGAAAATAGCAAAGTCCCAATGACTCCTAATCCTGATTTGACCGATATTGAGATTGAGTCTATATTATTATATATAAGAAGTCAATCGGGTGAAAAAATTGCTTCTTCAGGTGAAGTTGCCGATAATACTCTTGCTATAAAAGGTAAGGAGTTATTTAAAGCCAAAGGTTGTGCGGCATGTCATGATGCAAAATTAAAAGTAGATTTGGTTGGTCCTAACTTGTTGAAAGTCGCAGATAGGTGGTCTGATAAAAAAGAACTGTTTCAATGGATAAGGAATCCTAAAAAGCTATTGGACAGTAAGCATGAATATGCGACTAAGCTTTTTGAGAAGTTCAATAAGATACCGATGACTCCCAATCCTACAATTACGGATGATGAGATAAATGCGATTTTAGCATTTACATCCGATCCGGAATCAGCCAATGCACCCGTTGCTAAAGCAAAATCTGCGGGAGATAGTTATTTGGAATTAAGTGAAACGGCCAAAGTGGTTTCGAATGAACCGGGATTTTTTAGTAGTTTGACATTTTATATAATATTATTTGTATTATTGTTACTAGTTGCATTTATCTTAGCATACAGAGTAGCTAAAACAAGAGTTCAAGCTTTTAAGGATGAATTTGGTGAGGATAAAAAATTAGATATTTTAGGTTTATTTTTTATGAATAGAACCGTTTTGAAATTTGCAGCATTTGGTTTTGTTGTTTTTGGGCTCTATTTTACGGCTGTTAGAGGTATTGCTTTAGGTAGACAACAAGATTATCAACCGGATCAACCGATTGCATACTCTCATAAAGTGCATGCCGGAGATAATGCTATTGATTGTGAGTTTTGTCACGATGCCGCAAGACGGTCACGCCATGCGATGATTCCACCGACTAGTACATGTATGAAATGTCACAAGGCAATAAAAACAGGAAGTAAATATGGAACTCAAGAGTTAACTAAAATTTATGCATCAATTGGTTTTGATCCTTCAACAGGTAAGTATATCAAGGGGTATAATGATATGAGCCTGGAGGATGTTAAAAATATGTTTACAAAATGGTTGGCAAAAGAAAATAAAGGAGATTCCAAAGTTGCAGAAGAACAGTGGAAAAATATCGCAGCTTCATTGACAAATGAATATAAGGATAAAGTACAAGGTCCCATTGAATGGACAAGGGTTCACAACTTACCGGATCATGTTTATTTTAACCACTCACAGCACGTAACTGTAGGAAAAATCAAATGTCAATCTTGTCACGGGCCTATTGAGGAGATGGATGTTGTCAAGCAGTACGCCCCACTTTCGATGGGATGGTGTGTAAATTGTCACAGAAAGACTAATGTGAAATTTGAAGACAATAAATATTATGACAAATATTTTGCTAGATATCATGCGGAGATGCATGACGGCAAACGCTCAGGTGTAACAGTAAAAGATATTGGAGGATTGGATTGTCAGAAATGTCACTATTAAGAGTAATATTCAAGCTAATAATTAGAAATATAATAAAATGGAAAAAAACAACAATAACCTTTGGATTGGTAAAAGAGATCTCAAAGTTGATCGTGAATTTGTTGAGAATGCTGCAAATGAGTTCAAGGAAGAAATTCCTACAGCTCAAGAGCTAGCTGCAAAAGATGATTCTCCTTTAGGTACTACCAATAGAAGGGATTTTCTTAAGGTTTTAGGTTTTGGAGTAGGTGCGGCAACATTGGCTGCCGGATGTGATATTCCGGTGAAAAAAGCCATACCTTATGTAGTAAAGCCGGAGCAAATAGTTCCGGGAGTACCTACTTATTATGCTTCAAGTTACGTTAGAGGGGGTGATTATTGTGCGATTGTGGTTAAAACTAGAGAAGGCAGACCTATCAAAATTGAAGGAAATAAATTGTCAAAAGTCACTTTTGGTGGTACTTCTGCTCGGGTACAAGCCGAGGTATTGAATCTATACAATAATAATAGACTTAAATCTCCAAAAGTCAAAAAAGGAGATAAGTTTGAAAATATATCATGGAAAGATTTAGACAAGGCTATGATGTCTAAATTGACTCCAAATACTAGGATTGTCACAAATACAGTAATGAGTCCTACAACAAAAAAAGTATTTGGTGACTTTATTGCGAAATATCCAAACACAAAGATTGTAACTTACGATCCTGTCTCTTCAGCAGCTATTTTAATAGCAAATGAAAAGAGTTTTGGACAAAAAGCAATTCCGGATTATAAGTTTGACAAAGCTGATGTAATTGTCAGTTTCAATGCTGATTTTCTCGGTACTTGGATATCACCGATAGAATATTCAAAAAAATATGTTGCAAAACGAAAAATAAAAGATGTAGAAAACCCTGAGATGTCAAGACATATACAGGTGGAATCTTTTATGTCCCTGACAGGATCAAATGCTGATAACAGGATACTTGTTAAGCCTTCAGAGCAAGGTGCTGCAATTTTGTATTTATATAATGAAATAGCTAAAGCTTCCGGAGGTCAAACAGTTAGTAGTTTATCGCTTGAAGACAATGCAAAAGCCAATCTTTCAAAAGTAGTAAAAGAATTGCTAGGAGCTAAAGGAAGTAGTTTGGTCGTTTGTGGTAATAATAATATCGGAGAGCAGGTTTTGGTAAATAAGATTAATGATATGCTAGGCAATATTGGTAAGACAGTAGATTTTACTGAGGTTTCTTATCAAAGGCAAGGAGATGAAAGGGAGATGTATCAATTGACAAAAGATATGTCAAATGGAAGAGTCGATGCGGTTATTTTCTTTGGATCAAATCCAATGTATGATTTTGCAGGAAAAAAGAAGTTTGAAGATGCTTTGGCAAAAGTTAAAACAAAGATTTCAGTTGGATATAGTCTTGATGATACTGCTGTTGTTTGTGATTATCTTGCTCCTGCAAGTCACTCACTTGAGAGTTGGGGTGATGCAATGCCAAAGAAAGGTCATTACAGTTTGATTCAACCTACAATAAGTACTATTTTTGATACAAGACAAGCAGAATTGAGTTTGTTAAAATGGTCAGGTGGTGTTGATTCTACAATTGATCAACCATATTATCAGTATTTGAAGAACAATTGGAAAAGCATATTTTTCTCAGAAGATGAGGCAGGAGGGTTTAGAGCATTTTGGGACAAAGCTTTGAAGGATGGTGTTTATTATTCTGCGCCAACCAAAACGGAAGTCAGTTTTGGAGCTGATATAGCTAGTGCGGCGTCTGCTGTCACAAAACCTAGCGAAGGATTGGAAATATCATTTTATGAACCTGTAAATATTGGTAATGGACAATTTGCAGAAAATCCTTGGTTGCAAGAGATGCCAAATCCTGTTGATAGAACAGCATGGGGCAGTCATTTGCAGATACCAATTGGGTTTGACGGTGATAAAGATTTTGTTACTTTCAATAATTTGGAAGATGGAGACACAGTGGAACTTTCTGCAAACGGAATGAAGAAAAAAGTTGCAGTTGTATCTACTTTTGGTCAAATGCAAGGGACGATAGCACTTCCTTTGGGATATGGTAGGACTAAAGCAGGACTTGTTGGTACAAAAGTTGGAGCTGATGTCAATGACATGTTAGCTGATAAAGATGGATTAACACAATATTATCTTACAGGAGTAAAAGTTAGTGAGAAGGTTGGTGTTGATAAGAATTTTGCTCATGTACAATACCATCACACAATTGGGGTAACGGCAAAAGATAAAGAAACGGGAGAATTAAAAAATGCAGATGAAGCAGCTTTTCCTGATTCATTTTGGAAAGATGTCTTTGGAGTAGAAGGATTTCAAGGGATGTTAACAGACAGGTCGGTTATTTTCAGATCAAATATTAATGAACTTAAAGAGAATGTTGAAAAGCTTGAGGAGAAAAGGCATGAGTATAAGCATCTTAATGAACAACAGATTTATAATGGTTATGATGAGCTTTATGCTCTTGGACACCATTGGGGAATGCATATAGATACAAATTTGTGTACGGGTTGTGGTGCATGTACGATAGCATGTATGGCGGAGAACAATGTGCCAATAGTCGGTAAACATGAAGTACACAGACATCACGAAATGTCCTGGTTGAGAATTGACCGCTACTTTTATGGAGAATTAGAAAATCCTAGTACGGTTTACCAACCTATGATGTGTCAGCATTGTGATAATGCACCTTGTGAAAATGTTTGTCCGGTGAATGCCACCAATCACAGTTCGGAAGGTCTAAATCAGATGGTATATAACAGATGTATAGGTACCAGATATTGTGCGAATAACTGTCCATATAAAGTGAGACGATTTAATTGGTTGGATTATTCGACAGCTGATATATTTTATGATAATGAGCCTACACTATTTGAAGGAAACGAAATGGCTACATTAGGCAATGATTCAGGACAATTGGAAAGTGATCCATTGTTCAGAATGGTACTTAATCCAGATGTTACGGTCAGAGAGAGAGGGGTTATTGAGAAGTGCAGTTTCTGTGCTCAGCGATTACAGGAAGGTAAGTTGAATGCCAAGAAAGAGCAAAGAAGATTGACGGATGAGGATGTGGTAACAGCATGTCAGGCTTCATGTCCAACAGATGCGATTGTATTTGGAGATATGAATGATAAGGATAATGAGTTGAACAAAAGAAAAGAGAGTCCTTTGACTTTTATTGCTTTGGAAGAGACCAATGTTAGATCATCTGTTTGCTATACAATGAAGGTAAATAACAGAAGAGAGGATTATACTGCTTAAATAAATTTGAAAATTAAATAATAAATAATATAAAATGAGTGCACCAGTATCAAGTATTAGAGAACCCTTAGTATTAGGGCATAAGACTTATCATGATATTACTGAGGATTTGGTTTCTCCAACAGAGAAAGCACCACCCTTGTCTTGGATTTTGGTTTTTATACCTGCGGTTGCTTTGTTGAGTTTGGGTACATTTGCAGTTTATTGGACGATTTATGTCGGAATTGGGACATGGAATCTTAACAGGACAATTAACTGGGGATGGGATATCACTAACTTTGTTTGGTGGATTGGAATAGGCCATGCCGGCACTTTAATTTCTGCTATTTTGTTGTTGTTTAGACAAAAATGGAGAACAGGGGTTAATAGAGCTGCAGAGGCTATGACTATTTTTGCGGTGATGTGTGCCGGATTGTTCCCAATGATTCATATGGGAAGAATTTGGAACGCGATGTTTATTTTTCCATATCCCAACACTAGAGGTTCTTTATGGGTAAACTTTAATTCGGCTTTACTTTGGGATGTATTTGCTATTTCTACTTATTTTACTGTATCGTTATTATTTTGGTACACAGGATTAGTTCCTGATTTAGCTACTATTAGAGATAGAGCTAAAGGGGTGCGAAAAAAGATATATTCTTTCTTTGCTTTAGGTTGGACAGGTTCTGCAAAACATTGGCAGCGATGGGAATATTTAGCTTTGATTTTAGCCGGATTGGCAACACCATTGGTATTGTCAGTTCATACAATAGTGAGTTTTGATTTTGCTACGGGTATTGTTCCCGGTTGGCATACTACAATTTTTCCACCGTACTTTGTAGCGGGTGCTGTATTTTCAGGATTTGCGATGGTATTGACATTGATGTTGATAGTGAGAAAAGTGCTTGGATTGCAAGAGTATATCACTATCGCACATATTGAGTCTATGAACAAAGTGATATTAGCTACTGGATCTATCGTAGGGGTTGCGTACATTACTGAGTTGTTTATATCTTGGTATTCGGGTTATGTATATGAGCAGGCAGCATTTTTCAATAGAGCATTTGGTGTTTATTGGTGGTCTTATTTTGGTATGATGTTTGCGAATGTAGTGTCTCCACAATTCTTTTGGTCTAGAAAGTTGAGAAGAAATGTTACATTCACATTTTTCCTTTCAATATTGATAAATATTGGTATGTGGTTTGAGCGATTTGTAATTATTGCAACAACATTGGCACGTGATTTTTTACCAAGTTCATGGAGCTACTATTCTCCTACATGGATAGAGATTAGTATATATTTAGGAACATTTGGTTTGTTTTTTACAATGTTTTTGATATTTGCAAGAGTTGCACCGGTTGTTGCTGTAGCAGAAGTAAAACATATATTGAAAACAGGAGGAGATCAGTACGTGGGAGAAGATGCTGTTAAAGGTCATTGATAAAAATAAAAATCATTAATAATGAAGAAAAGAAAAGATATTGTTTACGGCGTATATAGTGAAGAGCATGATATCATTGAGGCGGTAAGAGAAGCAAGAAGCAAAGGAATGGAGATATATGATGTGTATTCACCTATACCCATTCACGGGTTGGATCCGGTTTTAGGGCTTAAAGAATCACGATTGCATATAGCAGGATTTATATATGGTCTTTTAGGCACATTGACTGCCTTTTTGGGGATGAGTTGGATATTTACCAGAGACTGGCCTATTATATTTGGTGGAAAGCCACATTGGGCTGTTCCTTCATTTATACCCATTACTTTTGAATTGACAGTATTATTTGCTGCTATTGGTATGACAGTATCATTTTATGTGGTGTCAGGAATGGGTTTTGGCGTTGACAATGATGTATTAGATAAAAGGATATCTGATGACAAATTTTGCCTTGCTTTTGATAATGATGAAGTAGATTCAGCTGAAGCAAAACAATTTCTTCAATCTAATAAAGCTGAAGAAGTATTAGAAAAAACATTAAAAGCTTAATAATTATAAAATCAATACAAATGAAAATTATTAAAAACTTTATATTTGTTATAGTATTAGCTATTCTTTTTAGCTTTAGCTCGTGTCAAAAAGCCGGGGTGAATAGTACAGGAAGTGAATATATGCCCGGCATGTATCATTCAATTGCATATGAGGCTAATTATGGTACTTATTATGACAGAAATCAATGGGTAGATAAGAAAGATTATCAGTTTTATGGTAAACCTAGAGTTCCGGTAAAAGGTACTATTTCCCGAGATAATGGAGTGTCTGACAGCAGACCATTTTACTATGGTGATACTGAGGATGAGCGTCAAAGAGCTATGGATGAAATTACCAAATCACCATTTCCGGTTAGTGATTCGAATATAGCCAATGGGAAACATCTTTTTGGTATATATTGTGCAATATGTCATGGTAAGAAAGGAGATGGAGAAGGATATCTAGTGAGGGAAGATGGAGGTGCATATCCTGCCATGCCTGCTAATTTCTTATCAGATGATTTGAAAAATTCTACTGATGGTAGATATTATTATACAATAATGAAAGGCAGGAATATGATGGAAACATTTAAGGATAAGTTAGACTACAAGGAAAGGTGGCAGGTAATTCAATACATTAGATCTCTGCAAAAATAGAGCGCTTAAATAGTGACAAGAATAGTAAAACAATATTAAAAAAATAAATTTCAATTTGAAATGAATCGATTTGAATTTTCAGGAAAGTTAAAGACAATATTATTAGTTGGTATAGTTATCGGACTATTAAGTTTGATAATTGAGTATTTTGTCGTTGGGGATGAATTGCACAGTCAATTTTGGGGAGACATAATGCTAAATAATTCTTATTTTATGGGAATGGCATTGATGGCTTTATTTGCGATGTCTGCATTTATTGCTTCATGGGCCGGTTGGTATAGTGTAATGAAAAGGTTGCTTGAAGCTTTTAATGCATTTTTGATTCCGGGTGCTGTAATAATATTTATTGTGGCATTGGGCAATTACTTTGGTTGGCATCATTTATATTTGTGGAATGACGCTCATCATGTGGCAAATGATGAAGTAATTCAAGGTAAGTCTGCGTTTTTAAACAAAAACACCTATATGATATTGACTTTACTATTTGTTGGGGTATGGTTATTATACAGGTATAAACTACGTAATCTATCACTATTGGAGGATGCCGGAGTAAAAGGAGATTATTCTGCACATCAAAAAATGAGAAATTGGGCAGGTACTTTTCTACCTATTGCCGGCTATTCCAGTGCATTATTGATTTGGTTATGGTTGATGTCTATAGAAGTCCACTGGTATAGCACAATGTATGCTTGGTATACAGCAGCAAGTTGGTTTGTTGGGGTGTTGTCGGTTATGATTATCACGCTTTCTTACTTGAAAACTAAAGGTTATTTTGAATTGGTTACTAAAGAGCATATTCATGATTTAGGAAAATTTTTGTTTGCTTTCAGTATTTTTTGGTCATATTTGTTCTTTGACCAATATATGTTGATATGGTTTGGTAATATTGGTGAGGAAACTGTTCACTTTAAGGTACAACAGGGGGAATTTCCTGTTATTTTTTATACTGTTTTGATACTTAATTTTATAGTTCCATTTTTAGGATTAATGATTAATTCTGCAAAAAAAGCCACTTGGGTATTAGTTTCTGTTTCTATTCTTACTTTTATAGGTCATTGGCTTGACATGTGGTTAAATGTAAAACCTTTTGTTGGAGAAGTTACAGCTGAGTTTACCGGAGTGCACGAACATATATCTCATTATCCAAGTATTCCGGAAATAGGTGTTATGATTGGATTTTTGAGTTTGTTCTTATTTGTCACGTTCAAGTGTTTGTCCAATGCACCATTATTGCCTGAAAATGATCCGTATTTGGAGGAAAGTATCCATCATCACTCTTAAAAAAATAATTATGTTAGCTTTAAAACTATTTGTATTAACTTTAATTTGGACTGTTTTGTTTGTAATAGTAGGATTAGTTTTTGAATACTTTGGCTATTTGGATAAGGTTAAGGAGGATTAAAGTAATGGGCAATGTATTACCTAATTGATTGGTAACCACCGATTATTCCTTTCTTTGTCAATACAATTTGCCAAAGTTGATTGTATCTGGCTCTGAATGCAGCGGCATTTGAAAGTAGGTAATATTGCCACATTCGGAAAAATTTTTCATCGTAATCGTTTGCTATTTTATCTTGGTTTTTCTCAAAATTATTAAACCAGGACATTAATGTTGTATCGTAATAATGACCAAAATTGTGCCAGTCTTCCATTACAAAAGATTTTTCTATTGCATCTCCTATTTGTTTAATAGAAGGAATCATGCCATTTGGAAATATATACTTATCTAACCAAGCGCTGGTTGTCGTCACGGTACGGTTAGAACCTATTGTGTGTATTAAAGCAATACCGTCATCAGATAAACTGTTGTTTACTGTACGAAAGAAATTTTTATAATTCTTGTATCCTACATGTTCCAACATACCAATACTTACGACCCGATCGTAAACACCTTTGATATCTCTGTAGTCTTTTAGTTCAAATTTTACGGGTAAGTCCTCACATAATTTTTCTCCTAATAGTTTTTGATTTTTAGATATTGTTATCCCGGTTGTTTTTACATCGTATTTTTCAGCAGCATATTTACCAAATGCACCCCAACCACAACCTATGTCCAAAACATGCATGCCGGGTTTTAATTTGAGTTTTTGGCAAATGACATTGAGTTTATTCTCTTGAGCAGTATTAAGGTCGCTAGTATTGTTCCAGTAGCCGCAACTGTAATTCATTCGATCATCTAGCATAAGTGAATAAAGTTTGTTGCCAATATCATAATGTTTTAGACCAACAAGCTTTGCTTTATTTTTAGTCTGAAAATTCGTGATTTTTGTAAATGCAATCCATAAAAGTGTTTTTAAATTCTCTTTTACTTTTTCTTGGATATTACCTTCAAAGAGTTTAAAAATCATTTGATCCATCTTTGGTGAAGTCCACCATCCTTTCATGAAGGACTCACCTAAACCAAGTTCACCGTCTTTGACAATGCTTTTAAAAAATCTTTCATCATTTACTTTAATATCCCACGGATTATTTCCACCCACAAAAATTCCTGCTTGGTTTAACAACCCTTCAACTATTTCTTGATTTCTGTCCATTCAATAATTTTTCCTGCAAATTTAATTATTTATATGAAGAAATTGTATTATTAGGAACTATGATTATTTAAAATTTGTTAGGTGTATGCTTCTAAGGCAAAAATGTAATTTCTTTATCGCGTTTCATCCTTGTGGTGAAATGAGGAAAGTCCGGACAACGTAGAGCACCATACCACTTAACCGGTGGACTTGCAATGAAGATTGGAAGATAGAAAGTGTCACAGAAACTAAACCGTCTCTTTTTTGGGGATAAGGGTGAAAACGTGTGGTAAGGGCGCACGTTTCCTAATGGCAACATCAGGGAAGGATAAACCTTATGGGTTGTAATGTCACGTATATTTCGGGTTGAAAGTTGCTCGCTTAAATATCTATGTTTTTAGATATACCGAAAGGGGTAGACAGCAAATGCATGATTTTTATTGTGTATAGATAAATGATAGAGGTCGATGAGTAATTATTGAGTACAGAATCCGGCTTACAGATTACATTTTACTGACGGTCACTTTTTGTAGTGACCGTTTTTTTATTCCCATGATATCTAAATGAGCCCTATATTAGTTATCTTTTATTGTTCTACTTTTTATATTCAGGATTTTGGTGCAAGATTTGTAAATACATATTTCTGCTTTAGACTATTGAGTTATTTGTTTTTATGCATTTAAAAAACAAATATGATAAAAAATCAAATAAAATATTTCAGAATTATTTTGTTTTTAAATAAAAAGTTCTAACTTTGTGTTTAGATATATGAGATTTTCATGTATATTAAAGTTTTATATGTCTGGAACTGCTTATAGTAAGGGCTTAAACCACCTTTATTAAAAGACGAAATCGAAAGAAGAAAAAATAAAAACATATCATTTTTAATTAAATGGTATAGTATTTTGCTCTTACTTGAAGAAGTAGAAGTGGAATATAGACGAAACTCATTGCGCAAAGGCGTGATTCTAATTATTTATTTAGTTCATAGCATAAAATTATGTGATATGAATAAACCGAAAAAATTATTTAATAACCAAAACTCAATCTCATGAAAAAAATGAATTTGAATTTTTTATGGCTAAAAGGAAAAATGGTGTTACCGCTATTTTTGCTTGTTGGTCTTTTTATGTTTAGTGCTACATCTGTTAGTGCTCAGTATGTTTCCGAGTCACAAGCAGCGAAACTTATTGATAAACACATTTCTGAGCTTCCTCAAAGAACAGCGTCTCTTAGAAGAGCTGATCAAGCTATGACACCAAAAATGGTTCAAGAATCAGTTAATGAATTACGCCATTCTTTTGGTCAATTGATTTTACATGGCTTACATTCAGGTAGATCAGTTGAAGATGCTATTGCTGAAACAAACAAAGTAGCTATGCAAAGAATACCTGCCGGCACACCTGGTATTGAAGGGTATATTACAACAGTTAAGCAAGAATATATAGACTTGTTAAAAGAAAACTAGAGATTTAAGACGAATTAAAATTTATTAAACCAAAACTCAATCTTATGAAAAAAATATTATATTTATTTATTGTGATGGCTTTTTCCGTCACAGCTTTTGCGCAAGTTGAAGTTCTTAACGAGAATTTTGATAGTGGTGCTTTACCTGCAGGATGGACTGCAGAAAACACAGCAGGTGTAAGTAATACTCCTGGTGGGTGTAATGTATCTGGAGTTGCGTTTTCTTTTGGATGTGCTCATAATCCTTATTTTACAAATGGAGATAATCCAAATTTTTCCGGAACATGTGCTATGATGGACGATGATAATGGTGGTTCAGTAGCTTTAGGTACATATTCTTTATTGACACCAGTTATGGATTTAACAAATGGAGGTGTAAATACTACTTTTGATTATGAAAATGCCGGTATTGGTAATGATGGTGATTTTATTGTTGAAGCTTGGGACGGAGCTTCTTGGAATCAAATATTTGCTATCGAGAATGATAATAATGGTAGTGAAGATATTGATATTTCTGCTTATACAAATGCTGACTTTCAGTTGAAGTTCACTTATAATGATGATGGATCTTGGGCTTGGGGAGCCGCATTTGATAATGTTGTAGTGAATGCTAACGCTGGAGCAGGAGGTGGCGGTGGAGCTGCTGCATGTAGCTTGGACTGTCCAGGAGATAAAGTGATTTATCTTGATGCAGGAGAATGTTGTTGGCCTGCACAATACAATGCAAGAACTGAAGGTGATTGTACTACTCAGTATGATACTATTTTACAACAACCAGCTGCAGGAGCAGGTGGATTTGTTGCACCTTTTGATCCAACGGGATTTGCAGAGTATGATCCTAGTACACAAGCTTTTCCTCCTGATTTTACACAGGAATTTACTATTAATGGAGCAGCAAGTACTTATGGTCCTACTATGATTGACCTTTCAAACTTGCCTTCACAGATATTTATGGAATGCTATGATAATAATGCTACTTGTTCAGGTAATGGAGATCAAGCTTATTGGAATTACACAATGGTTAACTTTGTTGCGACGACAGCAACTACTTTTGAGTTTGATTGGACTTACCATACTGAAGATTTTGGTGGTGCTTTTTGGGATGATTTCGGATATATGAAGGATGGTGTTTGGGCCTTGAATGATATTTATGATCCTAATGGTCCTGATGATCAAACCGGACATTTTTCAATTGCTTTAGCAGCAGGAGAAAATATCACATTATATGTTAGAACCAAAGATTTTATTGGATGTGGAGCGGATGTTACACTTGATACAGGAGTACCTCCGGTTACTGATGGTATAGTGTTGGTTGAAGGACCTGCAGTTGGAGATCCGATTTGTCAAGGAGAAACAGGTCATGTAAAATTACAGTTATTGGACAACGGAGTTGCTATTGACAGTTGCGAATTTGATTTGACGGTAGAGCCATACCAAAATCCTAAAAGTTCATTAACATGTAACGATCAAGTACAGATATCAGTAGATCAAGATTGTAATGCTACGGTAGGAGCTGATGATATATTGGAAGGTGGCCCTTACGGATGTTATGATGATTATAGAGTGGAAATATATGACTATATGCCTGCTGCACCATTCAATGTGCCTGGCAATATCGGAAATCCTGTACCACTAGGAAACTATTTCGTAGGAATATTTGATGCAGCAGGAAATAACTGTTGGAGTCAGATTACTGTATTGGATAAGATACCACCAACTATTGAGTGTGTATGTCCTGAAGGTGGAGAATTTCCAGCCGGAGCTGTTGTTCCAGGAACTATTAATGGAGCATTTACAGATCACGACTTGACAGCAAATTTACATTTTGACTGTTGGGATTTCGGTACAGGAAACCAAATTCCTGATTTAGGAGATCACTATTATGATTTATATACAATTACAGTATCCGGAACAGGAACATATGCTATTACAGGTACTGACGGTAACAAAATGATTGTTGGTGTATTTGATGCTCCATTCAATGCTGTTAATTCATGTTCAAACATGATTGACGGAATGGGAGGTTATGTACTAGGATCATCTGGATTGTTCTTTGAAGAACCTACAAATGCCGGTAATATTGACAATACGGTTGATTTAGTAGGCGGAACAACATACTATGTAGTAGTGAGTGATTTTGATGCTGGTTATTTTGGTGATCATTCACTTTCAATTACACCTCCTCAAGGAGAAGAAGTATACTTTGCTAAGACAGTATACGGTGCTGAATGTGAATTTGCAGGATGTTATGAAGAAGGAGTTAATTATGCATTCCCATTACCAACATTTGATGATAACTGTAGTGCTAATTTGACATGGGTGCAAACAGTAACTGACGGACCTGATTGTGGTACATATATAGTTAAGAGAGTATACACAGCGACAGACGGAGCTGGAATGACAGCGACATGTACATCAGACTATTTCTTCAAAGGAATCGACTTATCCAATATGGAGTGGCCAGTAAACTTTGACGGAGTAGCGGGACATAATGATATGTTGGAATGTAACACAGGATATGTAGTAGATGCAAATGGTAACCCACATCCAATAGTAACAGGAGCACCAGCAGGATTCAATGATGCATGTGGAACAATAGAAGTATTCTACGAAGATCAAACATATCCATTGGTATGTGGAA
>JALSPK010000010.1 GCA_026986005.1 Saprospiraceae bacterium | reverse complement strand
CCACATTAGAAACCTTGCAAAGTTCCGGAAAAATAATAGGTATAATATCACATGTGGAAAAACTTAAAGAACGAATAACAACACAGATACAAGTACGAAAAATAGGAAATGGGGTTAGTGAGGTGTTGATTGCATAAAGAGATTTAAGCACGGTTTTTCTATTTCACCATTTTGATAAAGGTTTGGTATGATATTAGCCAAATTCACTAATACGTTCGAGCACTGCTTTATTTTTTATTTTAAAATTTTTGCCTTTGAGTTTAATGAGTTTATCCGCTTCAAATTCTTTTAATATTCGTATTGTGTTTTCCATAGAAAGTCCAGCAAAATCGGCTAATTCCTGCCTCGAAAGAGGTATTGTGAATTCCAGACAACCGAAAATATGATTGGAAAGACATAAAATCATATCAGCAACCTTTCCCCGTGAATTTTTTTCTGTAATGCATAATAATCTTTTATAAAACCTTGTTGTATTGTGATTTATGTATTTTATTATTTCATTACTAAAAGCGACATTTTGTTGCAAAACCTCTTTGAAAGCCATTTTATCATAAAGGTCAACTTTGCATTTCTCTAGAGCGGATACAGTATATTGGTAAGTTTTATCCTCTGTATACAGACTAGAAAGCCCAAGGAAATTATTATCTCTTTTTATAGTTAGAATTATTTTTTTCTGAGCTCCTTCTATATAAATCTTTGAAATACCTTTTTTTACAAAAACAATACTGTTACTCAGAGTTCCTTGCTTTATCAAAACTTCAGATTTGTCGTATTTTAAACTGGTTTTATTGTTCTCAAGAATGGATAGTTCACTTTTAGTTAACAATCCAAACGCCTCATTATGAGTGATATCTTTAATACAATTTGACATATAATCCTTTGTTGTTTTGGTAAATATAGTGCTTTAATGTGTTTTATCAAATTATTAATTGACAAATATCAATTATTTAGATGTTTTATTGCAAATGCTTGCTCAAGGTTTCTAATAATATAGGATTTAACTTTGCATCAGAATAATCATTGGATTATCTAGTATTTAATTTCATTTAACAAAATTTAATTTTTTAAACAAAAAACTAATATCATGAAAAAATTTTTTAATTTATTATTAATCGTGGCATTTGTGCCGTTATTATTGACTACAGGATGTAAAAAGGACATTGTTGATGCTGAATTTGATACGTTATCAGAGTATGTTACAACTAATACGTTAGATTTGCCGGATATTTTAAAGGGGTGGGTGTTACCCGGATCAAAAATAGGAGTTGACACCAATGATTTTTCTGTTCCGAATTATTATGTGATGGACTTTAGAAAAGCTGATGATTTTTCAAAAGGGCACATAAAAGGAGCTCATAATGTTGTTTTTGCTAAACTATTGGAGGAAGCCGCAAAAACCGGTGGAAAAGATATTCTGTGTGTTTGCTATACAGGTCAAACTGCTGCTAGAGCCACGGGTTTTTTAAGATTGGCAGGGTATCATGCTGTTACTTTGAAATGGGGTATGGCTGGATGGAATGCTGACTTTGATGCAAAATGGTCAAATAATGCTAAAGATGTGACTTCGTCAAATTGGGTAGAGACCGGAGCTCCGCAAGCGATTTCTGAATTTGATTTACCTGATTTTACAGCTGACAAAACAGAAGGAAAAGATATTCTTACGGCTCGTATTAATAAAGCTATAGGATTTGAATGGACTGTTTCAAATACTGATGTATTAGCTAATCCTGACAATTACTTTATCAATAATTTTTGGCCACAAGATTCTTGGGATACTTATGGACATATCAAGGGAGCATATAGGATTAGTGATTTGAAAATTGAAACTTTAAAAAATTTGAATCCTAAGGAAACAGTAGTTACCTATTGTTATACCGGACAGACTTCAGCTATTACAACCGCTTGGTTGCAAGTTATGGGTTTCGACAACGCTAAAAGCTTACTATTTGGAGCTAATGGAATGGCACATTCGAAATTGGTCGTTGGTACGGTAAGCAAAGCCGCAGCTAAATCTTGGCATGGTGAAGGAAGTGCAAGTACCTTGAACTTTGGGTATGTGAAATAGCAGCTATATGTGAACAAAAAAGCCTGTCCGAATAAATAAACAGACAGGCTTTTGTAAGAAATGCCTGCAAAATATTAGTACTTATAGAATCGCATAAATTTGTGCAGGTATTATACATAAAAAATAGATTGATTTTTATAAAGAAAAAAACTAATGTTATGAATAAGATAAAATATATAATTGTGCTTTTTATCGCTTTATTTACAGTACAAACATCATTTTCGCAAGGTTGTGAAGATCCGGGAGAAGGAGATGGAATCAATATATTTGGATATATCCAACCCCAGTATGAGTACAATTTTTATGGTAAAGATGGACTTTTTAACAAAGATGTAGATAAAAGCGGATATTATTTTCAAAGAGCCAGATTAGGAGTTCTTGGTAATATCCCATACGATTTTAGTTATTATTTTGTAATGGAGTTTTCCCCGGAAAGAGGAATGGGGATTAATGATGCTTTTGTTACATACAATAGATTTGGGCCTTATCTAAAAGTTTCTATGGGTTTATTTAAGACTCCGTTTGGACTGGAACAAATGACCGGATGTCATAAATTGACATCTATTTACAGATCACATGTTGTTGATGAATTGGCAGGTCCGATTAGAGATATGGGAATTATGTTTTCAGGCGGAACCGGAGAGAAGAAACTATTAGGAATGAAAACGAAAAACATCTTTGGATATCAATTTGCTATTGTCAACGGAGAAGGCAGGAATATACAAGATAAAGACAATAGACGATCTTACATCGGTAGACTTACTTTTCACCCATTTGAATTTATTTCCCTTGGAACTAGCTATAGATATAGCAACTTCAAACCATTTGCTGAAGGAGCCAAAAAAGATGATTATGGAATTAGATTAGGATATGAATTAATGTTGAAATACAAAGACTTCAAACTATCGGGGGAGTTGATTTCCGGAAGTGATGTTGGAACAATCAAATCAGGAGGTGGATGTAGTGGCTTACCTGTGACATATGAAGAGGGTTCAGTTGATAGAAGTGGATATTATTTTATGGTTTCGTACAAAACACCTTGGAATGTGGAACCTGTTATAAAATATGAAGCTTATGATCCTAACCTTGATACTGAAAAAGGTAAAGATGATGCATTTTCTACCCTGACATTTGGAGTAAACTATTTTTTCAACGAATGGACTAGACTTCAAATCAACTACCTATACAATGCGGAAGAAAAAGAAAAGAGGAATGATAGACTAGTGATTCAAGTTCAAGCAGTAATTAAATAATAAAAAAATTAAAACAATGAAAGAGTATAAGATTTTTGGAATAATTTCATTCATCTTTTTAATGGTTTTAGGTCTCGCTGCTCAAGGCGATATTATAACAGCAAAACAATTTAAAGATTTGAAGAAAAATACAAACAACTTAGTCGTTGTAGATGCAAGTAAAGCTAAACTTTACAAAAAAGCACATATAAAAGGAGCTGTTAGTGTTCCCTATAAAATATTGAATATGGAAAAAGGCTCGGGAGAGGTTGCCGGGTTAATGAAATCCCCTGAGTATATGGCCAAAATACTAGGTGAAAAAGGAATTAGCAATACTGACATAATCGTGGTTTATGACGAAGGAAGTCAGAAATATTCCTCAAGGGTTTACTGGATATTAAAGTATTTGGGAGCAGAAAATGTTAAACTTTTGCACAAAGATAATAAAGCATGGCGAAAAGCTAGAATTCCTCTGACTTCTTCACCAACAAAACTCGATGCAAAAACTTTTGAGATTAATTTGAATAAAGATGTTTTTGCAGATTTAGAATACATAGAATCAAATCCTGATATTGTGTTTATTGATGCAAGAGGTGTCAAAGAATATACAGGTACGGGAGAGAAGAAAAAGACTTTGTACAGCAAAGGTCATTTGCCGGGAGCAATAAATTTGTTCTTTAAAGATGTTGCAAACGAAAATAAAGCTTTTAAAAGCGAGGAAGAGCTTGCAGGATTGGTTAAGGGCTTAGGCTTAGCTCCTGATAATAATTATGTAGTATATTGCAAGACCGGTATCAAAGCTGCAGTAGTATATAATGCTTTGAAAAATGTACTGGGATATCCAAATGTAAGACTGTATGACGGAGCATACTTGGAATGGGAAAAGAGAGGAAAGACAATTGAGAAATAAAGCAGAGTGATATTAAGTTTTTGTTAGAGAGGGCTGATTCTTTCTAGATTCAGCCTTTTCTACTTTGACGTATATAACATGATATGGTAATATGAACTGAATAATTTCTTTTTTCACGCTCCAAAATCACCCGGCTTTGTATGGACTCAAACATTAATCCGTTTTAACAAATTTTGCAGTTCAACCTATATTCACAACGCTTTTTTGCTCTTATAAACACTTCCTAAATGATGTTTTTTGTGCAAGATAAACGCAAAAACCATTATAAAAAACTCCTCAATATACAAAGATTCCATTTAGGTTGATTTCTGTTTCTATGAGCTTAGCTTTTATTCCTTTGTTTTTAAAATACTGTAATATCTCTTTGTTATTTTCGTCTCTAATATGTGTATTGGGGTTAATGATAAATACCGTCTCACCATAATGTGAAAAGCCTATAGAGTAAACTTCATTGTTGTATGAAATGCTTTTTACATCTTTGTACCAATTGATATTTGCAGCTATTTTATCATCAAAAACATTATATTTTAGGGAATTTGCCAATAGATCATGGTCTGTTGTGAATAAAGATTTGATAAATCCGGCATTATTTTTTGATTGCTCAAATAATTCTTGCGCATCAGTATTGTCAAATATAGTATTATCTATTTTATTTCTTTTTTCAATAATAGTAAGATTTAAGCCAAGAGGAGCATAAAGTTTTTGTACAGGGTGATGCAAGTTGTTGTTGTACAAAATAATACCACCAAATATATTCGCTGCAACATTTGATTGCAAAATATCAAGATTAAATTCTTGTGCTGTTTCTATTATAAAATTAAAAATATCTTTATTTTCAAAATGAGTATTTAATATATTGTTTAAGGCAAAAATTACTCCGGTAATATTTGCTTCAAGCTCTCCCAAACCCATATTAAATGGTATTCTATTAAAAATATCAAATAAAACACCCCGAGAAGATTTTGTTTTTGTCTTAAACTGTTTTGCAAATTTTAAAACGATGTCTTTTATCCCTTTGGTATCATCTTTTTCTTTGCTATATGTATTGAAGATAATATCGTTATTGTCCATGTTAAGTTTTGCCAGAATTTCATTCCCGGGTCTATTTATTGCAATTGAAATATCTCTAAGTCCATAAGAAAGCAAAGATATACACGATGGAGCAAATAATTTAATTCCCTTACTAGTCTTCATATCTATAGTTTGTCGCAAATTTACTTTATTTAAAACAAATTTTCTATTTACTACCAAACATTTTTAATTGTAACTGCAACCAATTTAATCACCAATCCTATTTAGTGTCTGTCCATAAAGTGCTTGATTTTTGAAAAATAAAGATTTTTGATGATATTTTTGTCTTTCTGAGGATTAGTGATGCCTTAGCATCAGTAATTTGAATAAAGTAAAAATATCGCAAAAAGATTGTTTTTGAATTTTAATGACTTTATAGACAGACACTATTTATATTTGTTGTTTCTCTGCTTTAAAAGCACCTCTACGATGCAAGATCCATTGTGCCTCATCAAGTGGGTTTACTCCAATGTATCCTCTTTCGATTCCTGTATTTGGTGGGCAAACATCGTACTTATCAAATTTTACTGATATTCTACCTTTACCTGAGGTCATCGAACTTAATTTTATACTATAGTCCAATGAAGTTGCAACCGGAATCTTTCCTGACAATGTGAAAAATCCATTTTTAAATTTGGGATTGGCAAATACCCCCCTCATTCTTGTTAAATCACTCGCTATTTTGCCAAGATTCTCTTTGGGAGCTTTGATTGTGAAATCAAGAATAGGCTCTAGTAATTCTGTGCCTGCATTGTCCAAAGCTCGCATAATACCCAAAAAGGTTGCTAGTTCAAAATCACCGGATCTCGAATGAATTTTGTGATCTTCTCCTGAGATTAGGGATATCTTTATATCTGTTACTTCCCAGCCTTTGATTCCTTGTTTTAAAACTTTTGGAATAGTTCTTTCTATCTCATTTTGATATTTTTGATGAATATCACTTTGCCTTACTAGAGAATTATAAACGATTCCTGAACCTTTTGGTCTCGGTTCTATTTCAAATGTCATAATTGCCCAACAAGGTTTTGGCATCCAATAACGTACAAAGCCTTGAGCAGCTTTCATTGGCCTTTCTTTGTATATCACTATCGGGTTTTCAAATGTAGCTTCTAGTCCGAATCGCTCTTTTAATTGATCTTCTATAATCTCTATCTGTATCGGACCAGCTATATTAATGTGAAATTCACCTGTTTGATTGTACCATATTAAATTCAGGGCAGGGTCCTCATAGTTTAAAATTATAAGAGCCTCTTTTAGATGATTAAAATCATTGTTGATAATTGGTTTTATTACTGTTGTCATCACAGGCTCTACCATTGTAATCTCTTTCTTATCTCGTGGTTTTACCCCTAAATAATCGCCGACTTGTAATTCTTCTGCTCCGGTGATAATTCCAATTTCCCCCTCATCCAAAGATAAAACATCTTTTAGTTTATGTAAATGATTTTTTTTTAAAACACCTATTTTTATTTCAGTATTTAACCGGTTATTAAATATTACTTCTTTAGAGCTAAGTTTTCCACTAAAAACCCTAATATGAGCCAATTTACCATGCTTTTCATTATACTCTACCTTATATACATAAGCAGATGTGTGATTATAGAATTTTAGCTCATCACTATATAAATAATCAATAGATGCATCAAGCAATTCTTTAATTCCAATTCCTTTTTTGGCGATACCTGTCAATACGGGTTTAAGTATACCTTTCTTTATATTTTTTGTAGCACTACTTCTTAGGTCTTCTTCAGCTATATCTTCTTCTTCAATATACTTTAGCATCAGATCATCATCGTGTTCACAAATCCTTTCAACAACACCACTAAAATCACCTTTTTTATCCCATATTCGGATTATATTTAGGTTTTCGTCTGGAAGGACAATGGGCAAAATATTAATATTTAGTTCTTCTTTTAAACTTCGCAAAACAAAATCAATATCAGCACCTTCCCTATCTATTTTGTTAATAAAAATGATAAATGGTATATTTTCTTTTTTTAATATTTCTACTAGGGTAATTGTATGAGATTGTACGCCTTCTACCGCAGAGACTACTACTATCGCCCCATCTAAAATATTTAATACCCTTTCGACTTCAGCAGAAAAATCAACGTGTCCCGGTGTATCTAATAAATTGATGGTAATGCCTCTCCATTCAAAAGAAACCGGACTTGTCTTTACCGATATACCTCTTTTTCGTTCTATTGCCGTAGAGTCTGTGACGGTAGTACCCGCATCAACACTTCCCTTTGCTCTTGTAGCGCCACTGAGATAAAGAAAATTTTCGGTAATAGTCGTTTTTCCCGCATCAACATGAGACAATATCCCAATATTTAGTATCTTTTTACTCATTGGATGAATAGGTTGTTGATAGCATCAATATGAGAACACCACAAATTTGAAAACAAATCTTTTTGTGATTTTATTATCATATTCTACAAATCCAAAAGAATTTTTAATTGCTGTGTATGCTCTTTAGTTTTCACTTTTTTCACTATTTTAGTGATAACCCCATTACCATCTATGACAAATGTTGTACGGAATATTCCCATATATTCTCTACCATACATTTTCTTTTTGCCGTAGACACCATAAACACTTGCGATCTCTTTCTCCGTATCTGCAATAAGATGAAATGGTAGTTTATGTTTTTCAATAAATTTCACATGCCTGTCAACAGTATCCGGACTTACACCCACTATCTCATATCCATTTTCAATCCAGAACTTATGATTTAATGCAAAATCTTCTGCTTCTTTAGTGCATCCTCCCGTAAAATCTTTAGGATAAAAGTATAAAACTAACTTTTTATCTTCAAAATCACTTAATTTAATCGTTTCTCCTGTTTCTATTACTCCTTCAAAATATGGAGCTCTATCTTGTTCTTTTAGATGTGTCATACTTAAAATATTTATTTAGTGTCTGTCTATAAAGTGCTTGAAATTTAAGAATTATTTCTCTTTGAAAAATAAACAATATTAGCTTTCTTATTGTTTTGTCGCTTGGCGATTAAATATTTTTAAAATAACTCAAAAGCTCTCACAATAAAAATAAATTTATCCTGTTTTATCCTGCTTTATGAGCTTTTTTACATTTACGGCTAAAAAAAAGTCAATAAATGAAAAAAAACGAGTAAAAAATAATATACATTATAAAATATATTAATATCTTTGCGGCTCGAAGACAATATCTAACGCGTATTTATTCGAAAAGGGATGAATTTTATGAAATAAAAATCTTAACAAATGAAAAAATTAATGATAATCTCATTGGCAATTTTTTTTGCAGTCAATATATTTGCACAAAAATCCGAAGTTGGTATTGGTCTTGGCATTGCGACATACGATGGTGACTTGAGTACTAAAAATATAAAATCATATTTATCACAATCTCACCCTGCGATTCAAGTTTTTTATAGTTACTACTTCAATCAGTTTCTTAATACAAAATTATCATTGGGGGCTGCGAGATTATCAGGTACTGATAGTAAGTCTGAACTTCAGTGGCAAAAGGAAAGAAATCTAAGTTTTCAGACAAATATTATGGAATTTAATGCAAGGGTTGAATACAATATTTTTGGAAGGAAATATCGTTTAAGTCCATTTATATTTGGTGGTGTAAACGCATTTTCATTTAACCCTAAGACCAAATACAAAGGTGAATGGGTTTATCTTCAACCGCTGGGTACAGAGGGACAAGGTTCGCCATTTCACCCCGAAATGGCAAATTACAAACTCTATGATATAAGTATGGTGTTTGGGCTCGGGGCAAAATTCAGAGTGAATAATTCTGTAACAATTTCCTTAGAATTAGGTTGGAGGAGAACCAATACAGACTATATTGATGATGTAGGCGGAAAGTATGTAAATTACTTTGAATTATCCAGAACTAACGGTGAATTGGCAGCAAAGCTTTCTGACAGAACTAGTGAGTATTTTGGAAATAACACAATTATTGAAAGAGAGACCGGTGAAATAAGAGGGGGAGCAAAAAGGAAAGATTATTATGCGATTTCTTTTGTTAATTTTGTGTATACACTGAATAGTGGTAATCCGATAAAGCATAGAAAAGCTATCTATTGCCCTAGATTTTAAGTGTACAATACTTGCAAAATTTCATTTGTAAATGAGAACCCCATATAACATTAGATATGGCTCAATACTTACCTAAAGGTATTGAGAGAACATATTATTGACCGATAAAGTATTCGATTTTTCCCAAAACATAGAATGATTCACTATATTGCGTGATAATGCTGCTTTGTTATGAATAAAGAATTGTTAATACTAAAAAAATACTGGGGATTCAATAGCTTTTTACCCAATCAAGAATTGATAATTAAAGGAATTCTTAATCGTAAAGATACCGTGGCTTTAATCCCAACCGGTGGGGGCAAATCTATGTGTTTTCAGATTCCCGCTTTAATATTAAAGGGAGTGTGTTTGGTCGTTTCTCCTTTGATTGCGTTGATTGATGACCAAGTACAAAGACTGAAATCTTTGGATATTAAAGCAGAAGGACTGCATTCAGGCCTTAGTAAAAATCAACAAAATGCAATTATTCATAAGCTACTTGAGGAAGAATTAAGGCTTTTATACATATCTCCTGAAAAGCTTCAATCGAAAAAATTCAGGAGTATTTTACAAAGAGTAAACGTGAGTTTTATCGCAGTTGATGAAGCGCACTGCATATCACAATGGGGATACGATTTTAGACCCGATTATCTTAAAATTGCAAACATAAGAGAATTGTTTCCTGAAATTAATATTGCAGCATTTACCGCAACTGCTAATAAAAAAACGCTTGAAGATATCGTGAATTTTTTGAACCTGTATAAACCGAAAATAATCAGAGGGAGCTTTCTCAAAAAGAATTTATCTTTTGGATTAATAGAAACAGAGAAGAAACTCCGAATCCTAAATCTAATTTTAAATGAGTTGGAAGGTAGTGGAATTGTATATATGAGAAGTAGGAAAGGAACTGTTTATTTAGCTGAACTATTAAGCAAAAACGGAGATAATGTCTTATATTATCACGCAGGAATGGATGCAGCCAAAAGGAGACAAGTGCAATCTGATTGGATAAAAAATAAAGCAAGAGTCATCGTGAGTACTACCGCATTTGGAATGGGAATTGATAAACCGGATGTTAGATTTGTTATTCATTTTGATCTACCTACAAGTATTGAAGAGTATTATCAGGAGACAGGAAGAGCAGGAAGAGATGGTAAACACTCATCAGTGCTCTTGATTTATAATAAAAACGATCTAAGTATTTTAAAAAAGAATTATTTAGACACATTTCCTACTATAGAAAATATTGAACTTACATATAACAATCTAATTGAATTTTTAAATATTGATTTTGCCTTAAGTAAGACAAAAAACATTGATTTAGATGATTTTTATAAGTATAATGGTCTCAACAATTTCAAAACATACAAATGCATTAGTGAACTGGAAAGATATGGTTATATTTCATTAAATATACCGATAAGAGATAGATTCAGTCAATTACAGATCAAATTTGAGCCGGATTATTTAGATATAATTAAAAGTAAAGATTCCAAAGGTTACAATGTATTTAAAAACGCTATTTTAATCTATGAAAACTTATTTATTTCTTCGGCAGATATTTTAGAAAACAAAATAGCTAAAAGAGCCGGTGTTGATACAAATACTGTTATAAATATATTAAAGAAATATTCAGGGAGCAAACATATAGTTTATAAGCAACAAAATTTAAAGTTTAGAATTAATTTTTTAAAAGGCAAACATCTATCAATTGACAATACGGAGCTAATCTTTAGAAAAAATATTACCAAAAAAAATATCAAATCAGTAACTGAGTATTTGAATTACAAAAAATGCAGACAGAAATATATTTTGAAATACTTTGATGAAAAGCTAAGGAAAACTTGTAAAATTTGTGATATTTGTCAAGACGTTGAGAATAATAATTATTCAAATTCCGAGTTTAAAGCATTTAAAGAAAAAATAAACGCTTTTCAATTTGATCAAGATACTGATATAAATGATCTTATATTTATAGATACTTATTTGAGAAGAAATAAAAATATTCAAATGTTAAAACCCTTTTTTGAAAATGGTGAATTGGCGGTATTGGGAAATAGGATAATAAAAACATAAAAGAATTAAACAATTACAATGAGCAAACCTTTAATATTTATTTCAAATGATGATGGTATTACTTCCAAAGGTCTAAAAACTTTAGTAGAAGTCGCAAAAGGATTGGGAGAAGTTATCGTGGTAGCTCCGGATAAGCCACAGTCAGGAAAAGGTCACGCAGTTACCATAAAAGATCCCTTAAGAATCACGAAGGTAGATGTTTTTGAAGATGTAGAATCTTGGAAATGTTCAGGCACTCCTGCTGATTGTGTTAAATTGGCAAAAAATATCTTATTTAAAGACAGGACTGTGGATTTGGTGCTTTCTGGTATCAATCACGGTAACAATGTTTCTATTAACATATTGTATTCCGGTACAATGTCTGCTGCAATGGAAGGTGCGATTGAAGGAAAAAATTCTATAGGTTTTTCTCTTGATGATTTTTCCGGTAACGCTGACTTTAGTGCATCAAAACACTTTGTAAAAAATATAATTAAAAAAATGCTGGACTACAGAGGCAAAACGCCATTGCTGCTAAATGTCAATATCCCCAATTTGCCTTTAGCTGAGATAAAAGGAATGAAGATATGCAGGCAATCAAAAGGTAAGTGGGTAGAAGAATTTTCGGAATCTATTGACCCAAGAGGAGTGCCCTATTATTGGCTGACAGGAAAATTTGAAAATATGGAAAAAGAAGCAACCGATACTGATCTTTGGGCAATAAAAAACGGTTATGTTTCTATTGTACCTTCAAATTATGACCTTACCAATTACAATCAATTAAATAATTTGGATTTTATTATTTAAAACTCCAATCAAAATCTGCAATATTAATAAGTGCAGCTTTTAGCAATTCAATAGAACCTCTTATATCCTTGGTGTGAGCCATCTCTATTACCTGATGAAGGTGTCTAGTAGGTATAGATATCGCCCCGGCAATAGAACCACCGTTGCTTGCTCTCTGCAGACCGGCAGTATCAGTACCTCCTTTAGGCAGTATTTCCATTTGATACTTTATACCTTTGTTCGTCGCAACTTCTTTTAAAAAATTCACCATGCGATAATCAGCTATCGTCATACCGTCAAGTATCTTAATGGCAGTACCTTCTCCTAATTTGGTCACGACTTCTTGTGGATTAGCTCCGGGAAGATCATACGCAATAGTAGTGTCCAAAGCCAAACCAAAATCAGGGTTTATACCCGAGCTCGCAACTGTAGCACCTCGTACTCCTACCTCTTCTTGAACAGTAAAAACCCCATATACATCATAGGGTAAATCCACGTCTTTAAGCTCTTTTAATGCCTCCAATAATGCAAAAACCGAAACTCTATTATCCAATGATTTAGAATTTACACACTCTCCCATACTAATCAACTCCCTTTCTCTAGTGATAACATCTCCCGGTTTTATCAACTCTTTCACTTTATCAACAGACAATCCCGTATCTATAAAATAATCGGTGACCTCCGGCATTTTAGATTTTTCTTCCGGTTTCATTATATGGATTGGTTTGGAAGCCATCACACCAATAATATCTTCTTTTCCATGGATTATTACCCTTTGCGCAGTTAATGTTTTGGGGTCAAATCCTCCCAAGGGTTGAAACCTAATAAATCCATCATCATCAATATATGTAGTGATAAAACTAATCTCATCCATATGAGCAGCTATCATCACTTTTTTATCTAATTTCCCTTTTCTGAAAGCGATTACATTCCCCATTGTATCAGTATAGACATTGTCTACATAGCTTTTGATATGTTCTATTACGAATGCTCTTATTGGTTGCTCAAAACCCGGTGCTCCCGGTATTTTACATACCTGAGAAAGTAGCTCAATATTAATCATATGGTAAATTTTTGCACACAAAGATAATTTTTTTAACGGAAATAAAAACATAAATACACTTATTTTTAAACCCTGTACAATTTTAATTGTTAAGTTTATCAATTAATCAAAAACCTGAATGCGATGAAGATACTATTAAAACTAATGAAATTAAGGTTTTGGTTACTTTCAGTTATAGCTCCAAAAACAGCCGCTCAAAAAGCATTAAATATATTTACAAAACCTCATTTTAAAAAAACAAGAGATAGAGAAAAAAGGTTTTTAAATACTGCAAATGTATTGAGAATAAAGCATGAGATAGAAGATATAATAATATATGAAAGCGGTGAAAAATCTGGTATCCCTATTGTCGCAGTTCACGGATGGGATTCAAATCCGGGAAGTTTATCGGGTATCACAGATGAATTAGCAAAAAGAGGATTTCATATATATAGCCTGAATGTTCCCGCACATGGAATTTCAAAAAAGAAAGGAACAAACATGTTTGAAACAGCACAAATAATAGTAAAAATATTGAAATATATAAACCATGAGAAGGTGTCATTTGTCACACATTCATTTGGTTCAGGTGCAGTAAGTATCGCTTTGCAGACTTCCAAGATAAAAGCTGACAAACTCGCATTTATCACCTCACCGGATAAATTGTGGGATATCTTCAAAGATTTTGCCGATATGATTGGCTTAAATAATAAAGCTTTTAAAACTATGCTTAAGATTACCGAGAAAAGATTTGGTAGGACGTTTGATGAAATGCAAATTTCTAATATTTTATCGGAATCATATTATAATAAGATATTGATAATCCACGATAAAAAAGATAAAATACTACCGTTTGAAAACTCAAATAGAATTCAAAATCTTAACCCTAAAAGCGAGATTTTTGCAACAGAGGGAAAAGGACATTACCGCATATTATGGGATGAGCAAGTCATCAAAAAAGTAACACAATTTATGGAAGGATAATCATCTTTTTGATTCTCTCTACAATTTCTAAAGGCGACAATAGTTGCATATCCGCTCCAAACGACAAAAACATTGAATACATTTCATAGTTTGGTATCACTTGAATAGAACTATAATACAATTCACCTTTTTTCTTAAAAGCTCTCTGGCTATGATGTATA
This sequence comes from Saprospiraceae bacterium, assembly GCA_026986005.1. Taxonomy (GTDB): domain Bacteria; phylum Bacteroidota; class Bacteroidia; order Chitinophagales; family Saprospiraceae; genus JADJGA01. Next base: position 5,607 of record JALSPK010000010.1, on the reverse strand, counting down.
GGTTTGGTTTCCAGATATGGTTTTAACTCGGGACTAACGGCAAATTTAATCTTCATCACATACTCGCCGGCGGGTTTTGTTACCCCGATTATATGTTCAAAATATTTTGCGAAATCTATATCCGTATTTGCAATATATTCAACCCCGCTATTTTCTATTTTTTCAATTCTGTCAATAGCGAGATTAACCGGATGGATACCTTCCGATTTGGATAACTCATCCAATCCAAATAAAAACCACCTGTTATTGTACTGCTTCAAAAAATACGGATGTATGGTGAATTTACGGGGTTTATCATCAAAAGGCTTATAAGTAATATCAAGGGGTTGCCGGGATTTGATAGACATAAGCAATAATCCCAATCCGTCTTTGTTTTTTAAAAACTTATTTTCTTCATAGCTGATAACTGTTTTTTCATTGTCAAAATCCTCACCTATTCTTTTGTCCAATCTCAATAATACATTTTTTAAAAATTCATATTCTATTCTACCGCTGATACCCGAGATAATATTATAAATTTCCTTTACCGCACTTAATTCATCTCCCGTCAGTGGTTGATTAAATATAGAAAAAGAAGTATCAGAATAGCGATAATAAACCGCCCTTCCCTCTCGATATATTTCTACCGGCGCATCATGTCCATTCAAAGACTTCATAAATTTAATATCGTTTTGGATTGTTCTAATACTTATATGTGCGTCTTTATGATTTATATCCTTAAGTGCCTTTGTTACTTCTTCCGTTAATTTTTTTATATTGTATTTCCCATATCTATTTCTAAAGCATCTATCCAATACTATATATCTTAAAAGTGCATTTTTATTAGTAGGCATATACAAAATTATTAAAAAAAATATAAAAAAAAATTAAAATTGCGAAAATAGGCTTCGCTTATCACCATTATCTTTGTAAAATTAAATATTTTTTGTAATTTTAGCAATAAATTTCAAGCCTCAATATGAACAAAACCAGATTTTTGCAAATAGTATTCGATAAACACTTCAATTCTTATGATATTCCTAAGTTGAGAGGAGCAATAATCGAAAAGACAAAAAGGGAGTCCGATTTATTTCACAATCACCTTGGAGATGAAAAATATATATACAGATACCCCTTGATACAATACAAAATCAAAGACAAAAAACCTTGCTTGATCTGCCTCAAAGAAGCAACCGAAGACATTCACTACTTACTTAGAGAAAGAGACTTTAAATTTAACATAAATGGGAAAAAATACGAACTTGAAATCGAAGATGTAAGACTTCGTTATGTTAATATTCAAACCTGGGACAAGCAATTCCGCTACAATATTCATAATTATATCGCTCTTAACCAAGAAAACTTCAACAAATACAAGCAAATAGATTCACTCAGGGAGAGAATCGAATTTCTCGAAGACAAACTGTACAATCATATAAAAACTTTTGCTAAAGAAATGAATGCTTATTTGCCTGTTGATTTGGAAGTGAACATACTCGAAATAAAAAGCGAAAAATATATAGAATACAAAGGTGTTTTCCACCTTACTTTTTCTCTCAATTTTAAAACCAATTTATATATACCAAATTATATCGGCATAGGGAAAGGAGTAAGTGTCGGATTCGGGAATATAAAAAAATTGGGAGATAGATAATTGGTATTTACCAGGGTAGTTATACAAAAACAGAAGTTAATGATTAAGAAAATACTGTATATTATAATAATTGTTTTCACGGGTTTAGCCGCTTTTGGACAAAACGAATCATACTACAGCGATATTATCGCAAAAAGGATGAATGGACTAAGAGAAGTAAAAGTAAAAAGTGGCAGAGTGGATATATTGACAGGGGAATATGCCATAGAAGTGAAAAAAGCACCTCAGTGGAAACATGCCATCGGACAAGCATTGTGGTATGCACAACAAACAAACAAAAAACCGGGGATTATATTGATAATGAAGTCAAAAAACGAATGGAAATACGGAATCATGTTACAATCCACATTGAATTATGCCGGATTGGACGATAAGGTCAAAGTGTGGTTTTGGCCGACAGATTTCGATATTGGTTTTGAACAAGCATCCATGCAAACTAAAGAGTACAAACAGTCATTGATAACGGATACGGGCTGCGAGTATTGGCTGACACGCTCTTCGGGCATAAGGCATAATAAAACCTGTCGTAACTTCGGCAACACAAACGGACGCTGTGCTACCAAAGACGAAGGAAGAGCCTGCAAATTGTGTGGAGGTTGATAAAAATTTTAATAAAAAAAAAACAATATATTAATGGAATTAAAAAGAGTTAATCAAAGACCACCACTTAAGAATAGTGATATTGTTTTGGGAGCGATAGCCGGGGATATAATAGGCTCTGTTTATGAATGGCATAATATAAAACAAAAAGATTTTCCATTGTTTTCTGAAGATTCGGATTTTACGGATGACACTGTTTTGACAATAGCAATAGCTGATGCTCTAATACATAATCTCGATATAGCCGGAACTCTTCAGCGATATGCATTGAAGTATCCGGATAGTGGTTATGGCGGCAGATTTGCCAAATGGATATATAGTCCCGATCCACAACCTTACGGAAGTTACGGCAATGGCTCTGCTATGAGGGTAAGTCCTGTCGGAGTATTGTCAGAGAACAGAGCAGAAGTGTACATTTTTTCACGAAAAACCGCTGAGGTTACTCACAATCATAAAGAAGGAATACGCGGAGCATTAGCTGTTGCTTATGGAATTTTTCTTGCCCGGTATGGATTTACAAAAAAAGAAATCAAATATTGGATCAATCATGGAACGGGATATGATATGAATTTTACTTGTGATGAAATCCGTCGGCACTATCGTTTTGATGTCAGTTGTCAAGGCTCGGTACCTCAAGCAATAGTTGCATTTATGGATAGCAAGAGCTATGAAGATGCCATAAGAAATGCAATATCCATAGGAGGAGACAGTGATACGATAGCCTGTATAACGGGAGGAATTGCAGCAGCATATTATCAGGAAGTACCTCAATATATTGTAGAAAAAATACTGGATATCATCCCTATGGAATTTAAAGAAGTATTATATAAACTAGATACGATAAAGAGTTTTCGCTATATCAAATGATAATAATAAAAAACAATAATATATGAACAATATAGAACGACAACGCATAGTACTGGCAGCACTGCTACACGATATCGGCAAATTTTGGCAGAGAGCGGATGAGAAATGGGATTCATCGGATAATCTTAGCAAATATTACAAAAACAAGAACGAAAGTTATGATATAACAGTACCATTATATGAAAATAGAAATCCCAAATATGTACATGCATTATGGACAAATGCTTTTTTGGAACAAACACAGACCGGAGAAAAATTTAATCTGGATAAAGAAAAAGATAATACTTTAGCTAATCTGTCAGCCAATCATCATAAACCTAATAATCATAACGAAGCTTTGATATCTATTGCAGATCGTTGGAGCTCGGGTATAGACAGACCGGATGAAGGAGAAGAGGGCGTAAGTGGATATAAAGTTGTAAAAAATGAATTTGGAAAAGATTTTGTACGAAAAGTTGGAATGCATTCGGTTTTTGACATGATAGATAAAGAATATAATGAACTGTCTACACATCATATTTATCCTGTTAACCCCTTATTTCTAAATAAAGACACACTTTTTCCAAAAGACAGAACAAGTGTAAACAATCTTCAAGATGAATACAAAGAGCAATGGTCTAAATTTTATACGGAATATAAAAAGTTATTGATGAAAGATATTGATTTTGATGCATTTTATATCAGCCTTTTGACATTGCTCAAAAAATATACTTGGAGTATTCCTTCTGCTACCAATATTTTACCGGCAAATGTAAGTTTGTATGAGCACCTTAAATCAACCGCAGGTATTGCTTTATCTCTATATGATTATTTTGAAGATAAAAAAACTAAATTAAAAATTGATCAAGATTATAGAATCATCAAGTATCCCTCAAAAGATCCTCTCCTTATGGTATGTGCAGATGTTAGTGGCATCCAAAAATTTATTTATGATATTGCCAATAAAAAAGCTGCTGCAAGTCTAAAAGGTAGATCGTTTTATATTGAAATGTTAATACAAAATATAATTGACGAAATAATTTATCATAAAGATATCAATGTATATAAAAGTAATGTGATATATTCATCCGGAGGAAAAGCATATATTATATTACCTAATACCGATAAAGTCAAAAAAGCTCTTGATAATATTGAAGATAAAATAGGAAATAATCTTTTCAATGATACCGAGGGTAGACTATTTGTTGCTATTGGATATACATCATTTAGATATGAGTCAACTTACGGTGATATCGTTGAAGGTGATTTTACCGGAACTAAAGGGTATATCAACAAATTTAATACAGATGATATACCAGTAAAAGAAAGATACGAAACCAAAAACGATACTTTTAATCTTTCGATGCTTTGGCGTAGCGTATCCGATAAAGCAGCAGAACAAAAAAACAGGAAATTTGAAAAAATACTTATAGAGAAATTTGATGATTTATTTGTTTCAGGTGAAGATTATTCAAAAAATGAAAAATGTTCAGTAATGGGGACAGCAATAAAAGGTGAACCCATATTTTTGGATGAAGATAAGACGTTACCTGTAAGTAAAATTGTTTATGACCAAGTGGAATTGGGCAAAGAACTAAGAAATACTAAGTTTATTGAATATTCAAATAAAGGAACATATACTACAGCCGGTTTAGGAAAAAGGTTTTCTTTAGTGAGCCAAAGTAAAAATGATTATAATACGAGAACATATCTCAACGAATGGCCGGATTTGTCAAGACATAAAGGAGGATTAGGGCATATTTTTTATGGTGGCAATTATCAACCACAACAAAAAGAGCGACCTAAAACATTTGAAGAATTGGCTACAACAGATACTGGTGAATCAACAAAACTCGCTATTCTTCGTATGGATGTAGATAATCTCGGACAGATATTTATTAGTGGAATAAAAAATAAATCCTTTGCCTCTTATGCCACATTGTCAATGATGTTAGATACTTTTTTTTCAGGTTATATCAATACTATTCAATTTAGTGATCAAAAGTTTAAGGAAAATATACAAATATTATATAGTGGTGGGGATGATGTTTTTGCGGTTGGAAGATGGGATGCTATTGTTGAATTTGCAGATAAGATTAGAGAAGGTTTTAGGGAATTTGTAAAACGGGATGACATCACCATATCTGCCGGCATAACAATTGTTAACGCAAAACACCCTATTTCCAAAGCTGCCGAAGACGCAGGAGAAGCAGAAAGCAGAGCGAAAAAATTTGTACGGCAAGATTTTATAGAAGAAGGCCGCATGAAAGATGCAATAGATATATTCGGTCAGACCATTGGCTGGGGTAAAGAATGGAATGAAGTAAAAATACTAAAAAACCAATTCATAAAATTTGAAAATGATACGGGAAGAGTATTACTCCACGCCGTGCAAAATTACAAAGTAAGAAAAGATGATAGTATCAAAAGAGAAATTGACGGAGAAGGAAAAGACTTAAGCTATATATGGCATAGTGGATACCAGCTGTCGCGTATGATGGAGAGACTGAAAAAGAAAAAGGAAGCTC
>JALSPK010000009.1 GCA_026986005.1 Saprospiraceae bacterium | reverse complement strand
GAAAAATATAGCAATTTTGACAATATCTACCTTATAGGCATAGAATTTAGCAAGGAGAAAAGGAATATAGTGGGGTATGAGTGGGAAGAGGTTTAAAAAGACAAAAGTAAAAAGATAAAAGATAAAATAGATAGCCACTAAGGCGCTAAGACACGAAGTATCATAAAGAGATAATAGCTGCATAGGAAATATGTGGCTATTGTTATTTTAAAGGGGAGAGGTATTTAGAATGAGGAGAGTGTGAATATTATACATTAGCCTTCGGGCTGAAAGCCCAAATTATTTTAACCCGGGAAGCATGCCCGGGTATCTGCAATAAAAATATGCCTGCGCCCTGAAAGGGCAAATCAAATTGAAGCAAACATTTAATTGCTTTTAACTGTGAAATTTTGAAATGTAAAGAATCTTCTAAAATGGCTCAGGAAATAAACAAAAAATATTGTATCTTTGCTTATAAAAGCAAGCTATTATGAAGAAACTACCGATAGGAATACAAACATTCAGGGATATTATAACAGAAGGTTTTGTATATGTAGATAAAACCGGGATTGCCTATGATATAATTACCAAGGGAAGGTATTATTTTTTATCGCGTCCACGCCGTTTTGGAAAAAGCTTGTTTTTGGATACTCTAAAGGATATTTTTGAGGGCAAAAAGGAGCTTTTTAAAGGACTTTATATCTACGATAAATGGGATTGGGATGATAAATATCCTGTTTTGCGTGTAAGTCTCGGTTCGGGAGTGGAGAAAGATATAAACCAACTTTATCCGCGGTTAAGGTGGATATTGGAGGATGCAGAATATGATTTGGATATTAAATGTAAGTCTAAAAATCCTATTGAATGCTTTAAAGAATTGATAAGAAAATCGTATGCAAAATACAACCAAAAAGTAGTTATTCTCATTGATGAATATGACAAACCTATACTTGATAATATAACCGATAGCGATGTCGCCCGTCAAATGCGTGATGCGATGAAAAACTTTTATGCAGTCATCAAAGACAATGATGCATATATCAGGTTTGTATTTATCACTGGAGTAAGCAAGTTTTCAAAGATGAATCTGTTTAGTGGATTGAATAATATAGAGGACATTACTTTGAATGCCAATTATGGTAATATATGTGGATATACACATAATGATTTATTGACTGTGTTTGCTGAACATTTAAAAGGAGCGGATATGGAAATGGTCAAATTGTGGTACAATGGCTATAATTATTTTGGTGGAAAAGTATATAATCCCTTTGATATATTACTTTTCATTTCCAACAATCATGAATATAGCAATTATTGGTGGGAGACAGGTAATCCGTCATTTTTAATAGAAATGTTAAAAACAGGAGAATATTTTATTCCAAATATAGAAAATTTTGTCGCTACCAAAGAGATTCTTAATACATTTGATGTTGACAATATAGCATTGGTAGCATTGTTGTGGCAAACTGGCTATTTAACAATTAAAGAACAAATTAAAGATGATTTTGGAGTGAATTATCATTTAGGAATACCGAATAAAGAAATACAATTGTCTTTAAATAGTTTGTTTATTACATACCTGACAGAGCAGAAGGAAGAAAAATTTAGTCAGCAAAGACGATTGCTCAATATGTTGAAAGATGGTGAATTAGAGGGTTTTAAAGAGGCTTTGTTTTCACTATTTGCATCAATACCTTACAATAATTTTACAAATAATAAATTACCGGAATTTGAAGGATATTATGCGAGTGTGATATATGCATATTTAGCAAGTTTACCTGTAAATCTTATTCCCGAAGATGTATCCAATTTCGGTCGTATAGACCTGACTTTGCAGTATCGGGACAAGGTCTTTATCATAGAATTCAAATTATCGGATAAAGAAACCGGAGCAGCTCTGAAACAAATCAAAGAAAAACGCTACCATGAAAAATATGGCAATTTTGATAATATCTATCTCATAGGTATAGAATTTAGCAAGAAGAAAAGGAATATAGTAGGGTATGAGTGGGAGGAGGTTTGAAAGTATAAAGTTCAAAGTTTAAAGTTTGAAAGACAAAAGTAAACAATGGTTATTTTGGCAACGCTACCCCCTCAAGCAACGCACAAAGCACTGCGCTCCCCCTTATGATTTTCTTTCACTTCGTTGCAGAAAATGATAGGGGGATGACTGAACGGTCTCGGCGATAGCCTGAGAATCGAGTGAGTAAATCTCACTCGATAGTGAAAGAACCGATGCATCAGCATCGGAGTAGTGCTTTTGGTACTGAAGCGTATTGTTTTTAGGGAAGTGCGGGATGCGGTTCTCCCGATTTCGTAGCGCAGCGAAGAAATGGGGAGTCAGAGGGTAGCTTGGGGAAAAAGCAATACTTTGAGGATGTTGCGGGATGCGGTTCTCCCTATCTTTTTGCGAAATGCAATGTAGCAAAAATATAAGGGAGTCAGAGGGTAGCTTGGCAGGAAAAGAATAAAGTTCAAGGTTTCAAGTTTCAAGTTTGAAAGTATAAAGTTCAAAGTTCACAGTTTGAAAGACAAAAGTAAATAATGGTTAATTTGGTAACGCTAACCCCTCAAGCAACGCTTAAAGCACTGCGCTCCCCCTTATGATTTACTTTACTCCTTTATTGGAAATGTTAGTTAATAAATATTTTGTCTTTAATATATTTCGTTTTTATTTCCTATCTCATTTTCTACACGTTCCAAACTATCGAAAACAGTGGTGCGTTTTTCATAGCAAAATTTATAGATGGGATCATTAGTGTCTTTCCATAGTAATAGCTCTTCATTACCAGTTTTTTTGAATTCTTCGATAATATTTTTATACTTAATTATCATTTTTGTACAGTTCATTTCTTTGTATGTACTTTTTTGCATCTTTTTCTCTATCTCTTCTTCTTTTTTTTGTGTTAGCTTTTCTTTAGCTTTTTTTACTTCTTCTGTCTCTTTAATAGTACTAACTTCTTTGGATTTTGAATCAGTAACACTTTGATTCGTCACTAAAGCAGTATCCATGTTTGCTGCAATATCATCATTCAATATTAGATTTTTAATATTATCTTGAGTTATTTCTTCTGATGAAGCTTTATCACTTTCTATAACCTTGTCGTTTTTGCAAGCCAACATGCTTAAAGAAAGAACGATTAAGATAAACATTGATTTTTTCATAAATTTTATTTTTTTTATATTATATTATTTTATTTTCTTCCATAGATTAAATCACCCGGAGTATTTTTTAATACCTTTATTATTGAATGCTTGGAATTAAAAAGGCTGAATATTACAATTAAAATAAATATTAATAATATGTAAGGGCTATAAAATTTGAACATAGTATGACCAATTAAGATGTTTAGGATAATTGATAATAGCATATTGATCGCATAAGCCACTAAACCGGAAACTATAAGAAAAGTAAAAATAATCTTGATATAAATTATAGATAACTTTTTATTGCTTATACCAAAAGCTTTAAGTGTGCCTAGATTTGCGTTGATTTTCTGTAAATGCTTGGTTAGGATGCTATTGATAAAAAAGATTATGCTTACCATACTAAAAATGAATAAAATAAGGCTTAAAATAAATGTTAGATTGGATACTAACGAAAAATTTTCTTTTGCCTCTACCTGTGCCATATTAACTTCTATTTTAAATATGTTTTTCATTTTTTTCTTGAACTCTCTAATTTTATCCAGTTTGGTAAAATTAAATGCCAAGCGATGAGGTGATTTTAATACATCGTTGTATTCCGGACACTCGTTATTCCAATATATACCGTAAGCTTTTTTGTTTTTAAGTACATCTTTTAATAGCTTACGCAGTGTTTTAAAACTATACGCTTTAGAAAAAATAATTGAGTACAATATAGCTTTGTCTTGGGAAAATCGAGCGCTATCTTTCTTTATCATTTCGACTTTATAACCTTTATCTTCAAGCAATTTTGAGAGATTTTTGTCAATAGTTGTTTTTGAGATTAGTGTTATGATATTGGTGGTTTCTTGATAAACAATAAATCCTGAGGCAAAAGGATCAATTGTCATATTGTATGCCATATTGGAAGTAATAAACTGTGAATTATTAGGTAGATCATTAACAATAGCAGCAATGGAAAAAGAAACAACTCCATCATTTTGTTCCATAAATAAGTACGAAGGGAGCAAGTTTTTATTATAACCTAAATCTTTTATTAATTTCTTAGTGACAATGATACCACAATTATTGTATTTCTTTTTAATATCTGTTTTAGCGACGGGAATAACTAAGTTTTTGTTATCGACAATTTTATTAAAAAGTGATCCCGTATCTTGAACTGTCCGCCCTTTTATTTGATATATATTTTCCAAATCCTCTGAATAAAAGTTTCTGAAATTTATGATGTACTCTGAAATATTTTTCAAGTTAATAGTTTTTTTAATAGAATCTCTTCTAAAATATTGTTCAATATCGTCAAGACGGTTTTTAACCTTGACAGTGACTGGTACATCAACCCAATTTGTAAAAGGATTATTCATTCTTTTGTTTAAGTAATCCATACTACCGATACTAAAACTAAAGGCAAAGAATGTCAAAAAAAGGATGAAGACAACTAAGAAAAAATTAATTCCGAACTCTTCAGTTAAAGACAAATACTCTTTTTCAAAAAATAATTTATCAAAGTCTGTTTTTATATTGAGTATTTTATTATATATTGATTTTATTATCTTCATATTAATTAAAACTTAATGCGTCAAGAATAAGGTTTTTAATGTCAGGTATTTCTATACCTTTATAATCCGTCCATTTTTCATTTTCCTTGGTGTACATATTAGTATTATTAATAATACCCATTTTATTGCCATTTTCAAGTGTCTTGGGTGTAATTAGAATTATAGCATCACCAAAATTAAAAGCGAGGTCAGGGTCATGAGTGACGATAATACTTCCTCTTTTCATGTCAAGAAGGGACTCCTTTATGCCATTCATTACATTAGATGCTGTTTTCTTGTCCAGGTTGCCGGTTGGTTCATCACCGAAAAGCACTTCAAAGTTGGACATTAGTCCTCTTACAAATGCGACTCTTTGTCTTTCTCCTCCTGAAAGTGCAGTAATGTCAGAGTTGAATTTTTCCTCATCAAGATTCAATTTTTCAAACTGTTTCAATACATTTGTTTTTGCATCTTCAAATGAGCCGCCTTCAAACAATAGATTGATACATACATTTTCGCCGGCAGTCATATTAGACATTAGATTTGTATTTTGGAAAATGAAACTTAAGTATTTTGCTCTGAATGATGATTTTGCATTATCATCTTTGTCCCACAGATCAGAGATGCTCATTTTTGTATTGTCTCGAGCTATAAAATTAACTTTTGAATCGTTTTTATTTAGAATAGTATCGTTCATCAAACCTATGGTCTCAATAAAAGTGCTTTTTCCAATACCGGAAAGTCCCAAAATAAATATAATTTTGTTTGAG
>JALSPK010000008.1 GCA_026986005.1 Saprospiraceae bacterium | reverse complement strand
TTGTATAAAGCACTGTATCCGGCCGCGGTATTGTGATGTCCGTTTAATGTGGCGTAGAGTACTTGATAGCCTATGCCGGTGTTGTATTGTCCTGCATCGTTATGGTAGAGGGCTTGGTATCCATGAGCGGTGTTGCGGTCGCCTGTGGTGTTGGAGTAGAGGGCTTGATATCCGTGTGCTGAGTTGTAGAAGCCCGTGGTGTTGGCCTTCATCGCCTCAAAGCCCACGGCTACGTTGGCATTGTCAGAGGCATTGTCATTGAGTCCGGCGTCGATGCCGAGAAATACCGAGGAGCCGTCGTCCGACCCATCATTATCGGACTTGCCGTCGCTGAGGTCGTTGATCTTGGTGACAGCGGAGGAGGCATCGTTGAGTTGTACCCAGCCGGTACCGTCATAGTAGTAGAATCCCGCCGTCGCATCGGTCTGATAGATGAGGAGACCGGTAGCTGGGGAAGCGATGGCGGTGCGCTGGGCACTAGTGAGTCGAGGGATAAGGAGTCCCTTGTCGGTGCTGGTGATGTCGAGTTTGGCGCTGGCATCGGGTGTGGTGGTGCCGATACCGACATTTTGTGCGGAAAGGGAAAGAGAAATCCAACAGAATAAGACGATAAAAGGATAGAACCATTTCATAACTAATAAATTTTTTTACAAAGCTATGCAGGAAAACCCCTATCTAGTTAGTGCAAATTAGTATTTGGTAAGTTTCTTTATTAACTAGCTCATGACAGAATAATCTGGGTAGTCCTGTTCAAAGTTCATTTATTATATTCAATAGAGCTTCTTTTTTAGATCTTGAAACAGGAATATTAGTGTTATTATCCATTATGAGATAACCGCCATCTCCCTTTATGTATCTTGAAATGTGATTTGGGTTGATGATATATGAATTATGCACACGAATAAAATTATATTGGGCTAATCTATTTTCAAACAGTTTAAGTGTTTTTGAAACTGTATGTTTTTTATTATGTATCATGTGAATTATACAATAATTGGATTGAGCTTCTAGATATGAAATATCATCTATTGTAATCATTTCGAGACCTGATATTGTAGGTAGCGCTAGTTTGGATATCTTATATTGAAATTTAGACATAAGCAAATTTGAATCTATTTTCATAACACCATTCTTAATGTGATTTTTTACTTTCTTAATTGCATTTAGTAAATCTTCTTTAAGTATCGGTTTCATTAAATAATCTATTGCATTTACCTTAAAGGCCTTGATTGCATAATCACTATATGCAGTAGTAAAAATGACATTCCAAGGCATAGTAGGAAATATACTCAACAACTCAAATCCATTAATATGGGGCATTTCAATATCCAAAAATAATATATCTGCTTCATCATAAGCCAATGTTTTTGTAGCTTCGACTGAATTGTTATATGTATTAACAATATCAATATCGGTATATTTTTCCAACATTATGGATAAAGAGTCGATGCTGTTTTGTTCATCATCTATAATTATTGCTTTCATAATCCTTTTTATTAAATATGGGTATTTTGATAATAACTTTTGTTCCTGTTGGATTTCCTGTTTTGTCCTTTAAATCAAAAATCTCAGCTGATGCTTTTGTATTGTGGACTATGTTTATCAAGCGAAGTCTGTTTTGTGATATATTCAATCCATAGGATTTTTTTTCTGAAGTTGGAGATTTAGATTTAATAGAGGCTTCTCTACCTCTTCCATTGTCTATGATTTGAATCAGGGTTAGTTCATTTTTGTGAATTATTGTTATTTGAATAATTCCTTTTTTTTCCTGATGTAAAATTCCATGCCAAACAGAATTTTCTAAAAAAGGTTGAAGTAGTAGAGGAGGAATAAACACTGTATCTATATCTATATTGTCACCTATTTTAATTTCAAAATCGAACTTATCTTTAAACCTCATTTGTTCGAGGTTTAAGTACAACTTTACTACATCCAATTCTTGTGATAAAGCTATTAGTTTTTCTTCCGAAAATCTCAAGATTAATCTCATTAATTTTGCGAATTTAGCAAGATATTCTGTTGCAAATTCACTTTTGTTTTTATAGATATAACTCGAAATTGAATTTAACGAATTAAATAGAAAATGGGGGTTGAGCTGAGCTCTTAATGACTTCATCTCCATATGTGCAAGATGCAATTCGTAACTTCTTATCTCTTTAATTTTTCTTTTTTTCAATATCTTCAAATACCATGAAAGGCTTACAATCATTAAGGATAACAATGCTAAAACAAAGGTTATAAATTTCATTTCTAAATAAAAAGGTCTTTTGTGAAAGAACTTAAACTCTTTTCCTGCAATCCAATTCTTATTGTCATAGCTCGCCATAAAAGATACATGGTTGTTGCCAAATCCGGAATCAGTAAGGTCAATATACCTACTTTTAGAGCTTTTTGACCATAAAATGTTGTTGTTTTTTTTCCATTTGTACCATACACTGTCTTTATTGATTGGATTGATTACTCCTATGTCAATACCAAAGGAGTTTAACGAATAGGGGACTGTATCTCTATTCCAATTCCAATAACTTGACTTTGTATCGTTTAATGAAACACTCAATATCTCAGGAACTCTTTTTTGAATATGTCTCTTTATTACGGGGTATTTGGTTCTAACTATTGAATTTACTCCTGTCATCCACAATATTCCGTTGAGGTCAATTTTCATTTTCTTAACCCAACCTCCTTTGTCAATATCATACCAAGGGAGTTGTTTTAGTGTACTTGTGTGAAAGTCAATTTTCCCTAAACCCAGTAAATTGGAAAAATACACAGTTGAGTCGTTAATGTAGGTCAAACTTGTAATTCTATTACCATAAGAGGGGTCATTAGCTTTAGTGTTATTTCTATAATTTATCCAATTATTTTTGTCAATATCAAAACAGTATATTCCTCCGGAAGTCCTCGCAGCAAACCAAAGTCTGTGGTGGTCATCCATTACCATATCCCACATTTTATGTTGCTTGAAGTTTTTTCCCATATCGTGATATCCATCAGGCGTATTGACTTGCTTAATTAATTTGGTCTTCATATCGAAAAATTTCAAACCGTATGCTGAAGTAATCCATAGTTTATCTTCGAGAGGGTCTTTAATGATTTTGTAAAAATAATTGTCAAAATATGCTTTCGGAGAGCTTATTTCAGCAGTTTTAAATCTTTTACAATGTCCATCGATATACGAACATTTTAACAGTCCATTAGATGTCCCTACCCATAATATGTCATCAATTTCTATTATCGCTTCAGATCTTGAAAAATCTATAGGGTTATCCTCTGAATCTTTATATTTTATTATGCTGGATTCCAAATAAGGTGGTGCAATAGAAAGTAGATTCTTTGTGGTACCAACTAAAATCTCATTGTTTTTATTTTCATATAATCCTACTACATAATTTGACTTTAAATCAATATCACTATCCGGATTATGAATGAAATGCTTAAAGTCATATCCATCAAATATAAAAAGACCTTGTCCCCAACTACCAATCCAAACCCTTCCATCCTTTGCTAATTCTAATTGACCTAAATCAGTAACTTTACTGTTGTCTGAGCCAAAGTAAACAAATGACAGACTATCACCTTGGCTGAAACCATAATTAGGATAAAGGAAAATTACAGTTAGGTAAAAAATAATATTTAGTTGATTCCATTTCACTTTGTAAAGGTAATGGAATTATTGTAAATTAGTAATACTATTGATTGACTAACTTAAATTGGGGGATTGTTGACATTGTTTTTATATTTCCATTTTGAATCTCAGGTTAATCCTTCTTGAAGTTAATGTGTTTTTTATAGCATAATATCCACCCGTAATTGTTTTTACCCAATTAACCGAAGATGGATTGGCGATACCCAACAGGTTGAAAACCTCAAGGCTTACCCAGGTGCTTCTTGTGAATCTAAATGGGTGAAATCTCTTTTTGTTCTTCATTGTCTTATCCCAAAGAAGATAAGAAAACCCGATATCAACCCTTCTATATGGAGGATACCTAAAGTTATTTCTTACGACCTTATTATCATCTTTGAAGCCAAAAGGTATACCTGTCCCTACATTTAGGTTGAAATGGACTTTGAAGTTTTTATTATTTTTTAAATAGTCTTGAAAAAACAAAGAGACGTTTACAAGTCTGTCTGTCGGTCTTGGTACATAATTAGTATTGACTAATGAAGTGTCTTGCCATTTTTTATGTTGTATACCATCAAGTTTTTCTTTAGCTTGCATGACAGATACATTAATCCATGATTCTGCTCCTGGCACAAACTCACCATTCAATCTAAAATCCAATCCGGTTATATACCCTTCTGAATCATTCTTTCCTGAATAGATGATTCTGACATTGTCATAATCGTAAGATATCAAATTACTCAGCTGTTTGTAATACAATTCGGCAATAAGCTTCATTTTCTTGTTGCTTATCCTTTTCCAGTAAAAATCATAACTTAGGCCTCCTAGAATATGTATTGACTTTTGTGATTTTATGTCCAAATTTAATGAGCCGTCATTTCTTCTGTGTTCCTTGTAATGAGGTGGTTGGTAATATAACCCGCCGGCCAATTTGAAGGCGAAATCTCTTTTCCATTTCAACGGTTTAAACGATATTTGAGCTCTAGGACTGAATGTCATCTCATCCGAGATAGGTCTGTACATCATTCTGATGCCTAGAGTAGCTTTTGTTTCTAAGTTTTCTGATTCCCTAAAATATGTGTCGGAAATAAATAGGTTGTAAAAATCTTTATCCAATGTATTTTTACTTTTTAAAACAGATTGTAATGATACAATTGAATCTGTATGTGGTATAGAATAATCCGTTGAGTCCAATCTCTCCCATTCATTTATTTTATCATAAAATGACATTCTTCGATAATTGATACCCCATTGGATAAAGTGAGAACTTTCGTTTTCGGAGAAATCGTTTATTTCAATACCTCCAAGATGTTTAATTGTGAATATATTGGAATACAAAAAATCTCTTGTATAGTTTTGCTCTGTGCCAATACCTAACAGGGCAATTTCTTTTCCGGCATCATCACTACCCAAATTTGTCTCTATCTGACTCAGCCTGTATTGTCCTATAATATCATATTTCTGACTCTCCAAACCTATGTAAGATGAAGCCAACAGTTTTAAATAATATGGGTTTTTGTCTCTTTCAGGTACAAAAGTAAACGAAAGTCCATTCAGACCATTTTTGAATTTATCTATTTCATGACCGTCAAAATATGTGGTAAATGCAATATGTTTTTTTATAGTTCCTGTCACTTCTCTCTGGCTTTCAGGTGTGAGGCGAAATATGTTTGTGTTGTAATTGCCTAGATATGCTATTTGCAGATCCTTAGTGATATTGTACGTGACAAATGCCTGAAAATCTAGAAATGTCGGTATATATTCTCCCTTTTTATTTTGGCTATTCAATAAATATCTATTGTCTTTATATCTGACTCCTGTCAGTACCCTTAATTTATTCCATTTGTTTTTTCCCAATTGTATACTTCCCTCATAATGTCCTTGTCCACCGAGCAGACTCAGAGAAATCGACCCCTTTTGTATCGTTGGTCTTTTGTAATGAATATCCAAAACGGAAGACATCTTATTGCCATATTTAGCTTCAAATCCACCTGAAGAAAAGGATAAATCTTTAATTAAATCAGGATTTGGAAAACTCAAACCTTCTTGCTCTGAATTTTGTATTAATTGAGGTCGGAAAACTTCAAAATCATTTACATAAACTAAGTTTTCATCATAATTTCCTCCTCTTACATTGTATTGAGAAGATAATTCACCTCCTGTCCCTGTAGATGTTCCAAGTGCGATACTAGGAAGTACGCTTTCAAAGTTTCCCGAAGTGATTGGTAGTAGTTTTAATTCATCTATGTCTTCACGGATCATTCCTACATCTTCAATTCTATTTCCAGTTATGGTTATTTCATATTTTGAATCTTCAGGCACCAGCGTTACATTTATTTGATGATTTTCACCCTTAACCAAGCTTTTTATGTTGTAATTAGATTTTTTATATCCTATTCTTGAAAACATCAGATTAATCTTTTTATTTGCAGGAACAGATATTTTATAATATCCCTTGAGGTTTGTTTCTACTGCTTTGGTAGAACCTTCAACAAAAACAGTTACGATTTCAATTGGATCTTTGGATATAGCATCTCTGATAATACCAAAAACAATACTCTCTTGTGCGTTAATTACGACCGGAAATAAGATAAAAAACAATAGTTTTACAATATTTTGCATATAATTTGTTTATAAAGATATGTAAAGAAGGTAAACGTATTAAAATTTTATCTATTTTTGTGAGAGTAAAAAAAATAAATATTTTTTAAAGTTATGGGTTAGGTTAGTTTTAATGCAGACATAATTAGACCTATTGCTTTTTCTATGAATATATAATGGTATGGAAAAAAAACAAGATTTTATACAAGAAATAAGTGATGGCTATTCATTCAAAGGGGAATCCTTTGTTTTAGGTGCGGCAAAATTGGATGATGAGGTAATGACTGATACATTTGTCAGGCTGCCATTAAAAACATTCAATAGACATGGATTGATCGCAGGGGCGACCGGTACGGGAAAAACCAAAACCTTGCAGATTATTGCGGAAGAGTTGTCTCAACATGGAGTACCTTCTTTGGTGATGGATATCAAAGGAGATTTGAGTGGTATAGCTGCAGTTTCAAAAGGTCATCCAAAGATTGATGAGAGACATGAGAAGATTGGATTGCCGTTTATACCAGGAGCTAGTCCAGTGGAGTTTTTTACTCTTTCTGATGAGAAAGGTGCTAGATTGAGAGCAACAGTTTCAGAGTTTGGTCCTATTTTGTTTTCAAAAATCTTAAATTTGAATGATACTCAAGCAGGGATAGTAGCAGTTGTTTTTAAATATTGTGATGATTTGGATATCCCACTTGTTGATCTGAAAGATATGAAAAAGGTGCTTCAATATGTCACTAATGATGGTAAAGAGGAATTTGAGGGAGAGTATGGTAAAATGTCATCTGTATCACTAGGTACAATTTTACGTAAAATTGTTGAGTTGGAACAACAGGGTGCCGAGGTTTTTTTTGGTGAACCTTCATTCGATGTCCATGATTTGTTGAGAATTGATGATAAAGGCAGAGGGATAGTTTCTATATTGAGGTTGACAGACTTGCAAGATAGACCAAAGCTATTTTCGACATTTATGTTGCAGATGTTAGCTGAAATTTATTCGATATTTCCTGAAGAGGGAGATTTGGATAAACCAAAACTCGTTATTTTTATAGATGAAGCTCATTTGGTATTTGAAGAAGCAAGCGATGCTTTGTTGGATCAGATAGAAGTTATAGTTAAGTTGATTCGTTCAAAGGGAGTAGGTATATTTTTTGTTACTCAAAATCCTACCGATATACCGGATAGTGTGTTGAGTCAATTGGGTATGAAAGTCCAACATGCTCTAAGAGCTTTTACGGCCAAAGACCGCAAAGCGATTAAGAAGGCGGCAGAGAATTATCCTCTGACTGATTTTTATCAGGTTGATGATTTGATTACCAGGCTGGGGATAGGGGAGGCGATACTCACTGTTTTGAACGAGAAGGGTATTCCTACACCACTGGTTCATGCTTATTTGAGAGCTCCACAATCGCGAATGGATGTTTTGACCAAAGAAGAAATAGAAAGTATCGTACGCAATTCAAAATTGATAGACAAATACAATAAGGAGATTGATCGTGAAAGCGCTTACGAATTGTTGTCAGAAAAGATGGAAGCGGCAAGAGCTGAAGAGAGAAAAACCAAATTGGATGATGATTTTAAGGAAGTAAAAAGGAGTGCTAAGAATGAAAAGAGTACCTTGGAAAAGATTTTTACAAGTACAACCGGTAGACAGATAGGAAGGACGGTAGCGAGAGAACTTACAAGAGGATTGCTTGGAGTATTGGGGATAAGGACAACCAGAAGGAGAAGGAAAAGGAGAAGCTCTTGGTTTTAAAAAAATCAAGCGCTTTATAGACAATAAACATTTTAAATATATGAAAAAATTAATTGCAACCATTATCTTCAAGATTATCGGATGGAAAGTGATAGGTGAGAAGCCTAAGGAGGATAAGTTGATGGTAGTTGTCATGCATCACACCTCAAACTGGGATTTTCCATTAGGAATATTAAATAGATGGTACTGGGGTATTTTTGTTGCATTTGCTATAAAGTCTAGTATGTTTAAACCTCCATTGGGATATATTATTAAGGCTTTAGGTGGTTTTCCGGTCGAGCGAAATCCACAAAAGAAAAAAGTAAATGTTGTAGAACAAATAGTAAATAGGATAAAAAGCGAGGATAAGATTATGTTTAATATTGCTCCTGAAGGAACAAGAAGCAAAGTTAATAGATTGAAGTCAGGGTTTTACCGGATATCTGTAGATTCAGGTATCAAAATAGTGTTGGTCGATTTTGATTATAAAACAAAAACAATCAGATGGGGCAAAGCCCATACTCCAGCTCCAACTTATGAAGAAGAATTGACTATTATGAAAGAATTCTATAAGAACTCACAAGGGAAATATCCTGAAAAATCATTTCAGTTTTAAGCCTTTGCTGTTGGTGTAAAATTCAAGGGGGGGAATTGCATGGTACCTCCTCCAGATTGTCCCATATCTATTTTACCGTATTGCGATTCATATTTTTTTATATTGTCGTTTAATGCAGCGAGCAACCTCTTGGCATGAGATGGGGTAAGAATTATCCTTGATTTGACCTTTGCTTTTGGAATGTTTGGCATTGTACGTACAAAATCAATAACAAATTCTGCATGAGAATGTGCTATTATAGCAAGATTTGCATATGTTCCTTCTGCCATTTCTTCAGAAAGGTCAATTGTTATTTGCTGCTGTTTGTTTTTATCATTGTTCATAATTAGTTGGATTTTTACATTTACTTTTCAATATTGCAATAATAACATAAAGATGACTGTATTTATTGTTTTTTTGTAGGGAAGAATATATTTTTTTAAATTTTTGAATAAAAATATGAAACACTTCTGTTTTTCGTTACAAATAATAGTTATATTTGTCCATTCAAGTAAAAAACAAATCAAATGAATAAGAAAGTAAAATACATTTTATTGTTAATCCTAGTGATTATTTTGACCGAAAGTAAAGCTCAATTAAGTGTTTTTAATAAAATAGATACGGTAAAAGGTTATACAACCAAAGTGATACCTTCCGGTGAGAGTATTATAGTTTTTAGTATTCCTAACGAAAATACGCCTGATTCTTTAAAGTTCAGAATGACAAAATTTGATGAATGTAGAGATATTTTATGGTCTCGTGATTATCACTCTCAGGATTTATTATCCTTTCCTGTTGATAATATAGATGTGATAACTAAGGCGCAAGATGTCTATGTGCTGCTTAAAAATTCTTCTTATCTTATGGCTTTGGTGAAGATGGACAAAACAGGAAAAATAGATTGGACAAAAACAATTCATTCAGAAGACAGCAATGTTTTTTCCGAAATGGGGAATTTGTTGATAAATGAAAATAACGATGTTTTGTTCATAGTGACTGCTGATAAATTTAATAATACGGTTATATTTTCATTAGATTTGGACGGGGAAATACTCAGTTCAAAAAAAATGAATGGTTTTTATCACAAGGCTTCTACATTGAATGCCCGGGGAGATTTAGTAATGTTTTCGAAGGATAGCTCTTATGTCTGTGTTGATTTGGATGATGAATTTATAGATACCATTTTGTGGTCAAAACATTTGACAGGAGGATACTTTTTTGATGAGTTGAATGATCCGATTGCTGTAGCCGGACTTGGAGATACTTCTATTATAACTGCTGTTGTTGATACATTTACAAAAAAAGATACCGCTATTTATAGATTGGTAAAGTTTGGGGAAAATGGCAAAATAATAGATTATACCAAGGGGTTTTATTCAGAGGAAGGAAAGTATTTTGCCAACAATCGTTTGACATTTAAGAAAGAAGATGTAGTCTTTCCAAAATCAATTTACTACATGATAAATAATAAAGTCATGTTTTTTACTACGGATTTGGTAAAAACATTGAATCCAAAAAGTTACAAGTTTAACGACAGAGACGGGTACAGAGTTTATGATACATCATTAGAAATATGCGACGATAGGTCTTTGGTGATGTCAGGATTTTGTTATAAAAACAATGAAGAAGGAGAGATGGATTTTGAAAGTCCCTATATGTTTTTAAGTAAAACTCAGCCGGCTGAAAAACAGTATGTGGTTGAGTCGGAAGAAGAAAATTGTTTGCAGGATTCTACTATTGCGGAAATGATTGTTGTTAAAAAGCCGATAATAGATAATGCTGATTTCTCTTTGGATACGACCAAAATTATAATAGAAGATATCGATACTTTTAAATTTGATGTCATAGATGGATTAATGGAAGAAAAATGCGGAAAAATCAATATGGATGAAAAACATGATACTGTATCGTTGTGCCCTGGACAAGATGCAATGTTTATGGCACCTCAATTAGATTGTTCGGGTGAAAGGTTTCTGTGGAGTACGGGAGATACTGGTCCGGTACTTAATAAAATACATGAGGCAGGAGAATATATAGTGACGGTTACCTTTTGTGATTCTGTTAAAGTTTCGTCTTTTGTATATAAATATAGGGAGGATAGAGATAAATGCTTTAAAATATACTATCCGAATGCATTTTTTCCTTCAGCTAATAGGGATTCTATTAATTCTATTTTTAAAGTTGCAATTGATACAGATTATAAAAAAGGCGAAGGATATAATTTTACGTCTTTTGAATTTAAAATATTTGATAGATGGGGCGAAAAAGTTTTTGAGACTACAGATCCGGAAGAGGGTTGGGACGGAACTTTCAGAGGTAAAGATATGGCTCCGGGAGTCTACTTATATAATGTCAATTGGAATGTAGATATAAATGGTGTTGTAGAGTACAAAGACTCTAGTCATGGACAAGTGATGCTTTTGAGGTAATGAAATATATTGGGTTGGTGAGTGATACGCACTCTTATTTTGGTGAGGATGTCAATAAATACTTGCGGCAATGTGATGAAATATGGCATGCAGGAGACATAGGTGACCTACATACCCTTGATGCTTATAGGAGTATTCAGCCTACAAGGGCCGTATTTGGCAATATAGATGGGCATGAAGTAAGAATTGATTCTGAAGAGTATTTAGTTTTTGAAGTAGAAAATGTAAAAATATTAATGATTCATATAGGGGGTTATCCTGGTAGATATACACCAAAAGCTAAAGAATTAATAAGAAGATATAAGCCTGATATTTTCATATCCGGGCATTCTCATATTCTGAAAATAATGCCGGATAAATCAAATGATTTATTGCATATGAACCCCGGAGCATGTGGAGTTAAAGGTTTTCATGCGGTAAGAACCATTATCTTATTTACCTTGGAAAATGGTAAAATAGATAATGTGCGCGTAGTGGAGTTTGATAAACGAAAAGGCGAATAGATCTAATGCCTTTTATCTCTTTGGATGCACAAGCTGCATTTCATCAATCAATCTCTGAGCCTCTCCATATTTTTCAATAATAAATAAGATATATCTTGCATCTACCATAATATTTCTACAAATGCTAGGGTCGTAATACAAATCGCTCATCGTTCCTTCCCACACCCTGTCAAAATTCAAGCCGACAAGGTTGCCATAAGCGTCTAATGCAGGGCTTCCCGAATTGCCTCCGGTAGTATGATTCGTGGCGATAAAACAAACAGGGACTTCTCCGGTTTTATCCGTATAATCACCAAAATCCCTCTTGTTGTATATGTCCAGATATTTTTGAGGCAAATCAAATTCATAGTCACCGGGAACGTATTTTTCTATGACTCCGCCTATATGTGATACAGGTTCGTAATAGACAGCATCTCTAGGGTGATATCCTTTTACCTGTCCATATGTTACCCTCAATGTACTGTTGGCATCAGGGAAAAAACTTCTTTTCGGAAAGACTTCCATCTGAGCCTTCATATATTTTTTCTGTAGGGAATTTATCTTTGGTTCGAGTTCATTTGTTTTGGATGCGATTATTTCGTCATTGATTTGTGATACTTCTCCTGCAAATCGGAACGCTGCATCTTTTCCCATTTCAGCTATTGCCCAATTGATATCCGAAGTATCAACAATGCTACTAAGTTGATTAAAATCAATGAACTTTGAATTATAAATTTTTTTGCTAAACTCAGTAAAATCTTCTTCCGTTTTTAGCTTTTTTAGACTCACGGGAACAAATTGCGAATCCATGCTGCCGGAATAGTTTTTTACTAAAGCTTCAAAAACTTCCCTATCTACTTCAACATTGAATCCCTTATACATTCCTTTTAAATAGGGCAGAAGTCTAGCTTTGAATTTGTTGTATCCCTCTGCTCCACTATTGATATAATACTTTTTCAGTCTATTCAGATATGTCATTATTCTCATGAAATCATTGCTGCGAGCAAATGTCTCATAGATGCTGTTGCTAGCGATATTGTACTTTTCATACTCGTTGTACAGAGAGTCAAATTCAGGTAAAATATCACTATACTTACTTCGTAATTCTATTTTATTATTAATTATTTCAGTAAATTCAGCTTCTGTTTTTTTCTTTTTTTCCACAGCTTTAACTTTGTTTATTCCCTGACTTTCGCCTATCCATTTTTTCCAATAATTTGCGATTCCTGCAAATTTGGAGGCATATTTTAATCTTGTCGCTGCATCTTTCCGCATATGCTTTCCCATGACATCCAGAGCTACTTTCCTGATTTTTATTCTTACCGGATCGACTTTATTGGCTATTTGATCTACAGCGATAGCAGGTAGATACTCTTGTGTCCTGCCTGGAAATCCAAAAACTAAAGTGAAGTCATTTTCATCTACTCCATCTAGCGATATCGGAAGAAAATGTTTTGGAGTAAAAGGAATATTGTCCTTCGAATAATCAGCAGGAAGGTTGTCTTTATTTGCATATATCCTAAAAAGAGAGAAGTCACCATTGTGTCTTGGCCACATCCAGTTATCTGTATCCGCACCGAATTTGCCGATAGATTCCGGTGATACCCCGACTAACCTAATATCTTTGTATATTGTCTTGATAAACATATAATACTTGTTACCATAATAAAATGGTTTTATTTCAATCACTTGATAATCTTTTATATCAGTAGATTTTTTTAAGGCATCTATGTTTTTATCAATGATAGATTGTACGGCCTTATTGTCCATTTGCTCTTTTACTCCTGCTAGTATTTTATCCGAAATATCTTCTATTCTATCGACAAATGTTACTGTCATCCCTTTAGCCGGTAATTCTTCTTCAAATGATTTTGCCCAAAATCCATTTTTTAAAAGATTGTTTTCTACTGTTGACAATCTTTGAATACTACCGTAACCACAGTGATGATTGGTAAGTAATAAGCCCTTTGAAGATATGATTTCAGCCGTACATCCTCCACCAAAATGCACAACAGCATCTTTTATCGAGCTTTTAGCTGTACTATAAATATCATCAGCATTCAGTTTCATGCCTAGATTTTTCATATCGTTTTCTATGCTTCCTTTTAAAGTATTGGGAAGCCACATTCCTCCTTGGGCAAATAAACCAGTGGTGAAAAAGATGAAAATTACCGCTTTAATCAAAGATTTAAACATAGTTATTAATTTTTTAATCTGTTTTATAAAATAGAGCCAAAGATAAAAAAATATTATAGCATAAGGGAAATATATCTACGAAAAGATACTTTTATTTCGTTTATAAAAAAAGCCCTTCAAGATATGAAGAGCTTTTTTAGTCGTATTTACTATTTATTATTCTGCAATATACTTTTCGATATCCTGAGCTTCTGTAGATTTTGGAAACTCAGATTTGATTCGTTTAAAATATTTATTTGCTTCTTCGTTTTTATTATCAGCTTTGAAAAGCATACCCAATTTTTTTAGGTAATAAGGAGTCAATAACTCATTTGGTGTTTGATCAACAGCTTTTTTGTAGTATGTTTTTGCATTTTCAAAATCTTCCGATTCAGAATAAGCATCTCCTAAAGCACCAAATTTTGTTATGGCAGTCAAAAGTTCATCTTCATCATAATCTTTCAAATATTCAATAGCAGCATCATACATTCCAAGGTTCAGGTAACTGATACCTGCATAATACTTAGATAAATTAGCAGCTTTTGTTCCACTATATTCATCAATGATATCTAAAAATCCCATGTAGCCCTCTCCGGGATTGTCAAGCGCCAAAGTGAAGGAATCCTTTTCAAATTGCAACTCGGCTTGACTCAATTCTGCCATTGCTTCTTTCTCTTTTGGTGCAAGCATTAAATACTTGTATGAAAAATATCCCGCAATAATAATCAATACAGCTGCTACTGCCATTAAAATTTTGTCTTGATATTGATCGAGAAAACTTTCCTTATAATCGTCTTCTTCGATAATGTCAATCATTACTTCATCTTCTACCTGCGGTTTTGTTATGTTTTTCTTCTTTTTTGCCATCTTTCTATTTATTTTTTTTAAAACAGAGCGCAAAAATAAGTAAACTTTCTTAATTTAGTAGATATTTTGAAATTATTTATTGTTTTATATAGATAAATATTCCTTATCTATTAGTTTTGGAGATTAGTTTTTGTTTTTTATACTAAATCAGAATAGTTTTTTAGATTTACATTATCACAATATTTAATGAGAATATCAAAGTTGAAAATATCGCAGTACAAGAATTTAAACAAGGTAGATATTGATCTACACCCTTCGATAAATGCATTTACGGGGCTTAATGGCATGGGAAAGACCAATATTCTTGATGCTATTCATTATCTGTGCCTTGCAAAAAGCAATTTTGGTCGTCTAGAAAGAAATAATGTGATGCTAGGAAAAGATTTTTTTCGTTTGGAAGGTGCTTTTGTCAATATGGGTAAAAAACATGATATTGTCATAAAAGTTAAACCGCCTAGACTTAAAGTAGTTGAAAAAAATAAAAAGGCATTAAAGAAAATTGCTGATTATATTGGCGAATTTCCTGTTGTGATTATTGCACCAAGAGACAAAAATGCATTGCTTGAAAGTAGTAAAGAACGCCGCAAATTTATGGATAGGGCTCTTTCTCAGACCGATAAAACATATTTAAATTCTCTATTGGAATACAATAAGATACTAAAACAAAGAAATGCTCTTTTGAAAAATAATGATTTTGGCAATATAGATACATTGTTGTTGGATACTTACGATAAAAGGTTGGCTCCTCTGGTTGATTTAATTTACGGTAAGAGGAAAGCTTTTGTAAAGGATATACTCCCTGATTTTTTAGGAATTTACGCCGAAATTGCTTCAGAATCAGAAGTGCCGAATCTCAGTTATATAACAAGATTTGATGACAATAACTATCAAAGGCTGGTAAAAGATAGTTTTCAAAAGGATATTATATTAAAAAGGAGTACTGTGGGTATCCATAAAGACGATCTTGGATTTGAACTAAATGGAAAAAGTTTGAAATATTTTGCCTCTCAAGGGCAGTTAAAATCCTACGCTTTGGCAACAAAGCTAGCAGAATACTCGTTTCTTAAAAAAGTAAAAGGCTTTGAACCTATTGTGATACTTGATGACGTGTTTGATAAATTGGATAAAACAAGAGTAAAGAAATTAGTTTCATTGCTTTTTAAAGAGAATTTTGGGCAGGTGTTTATTTCAGATACTGACAGAAAAAGAGTAGAAGGTATATTTCAAGCTGCAAATGTTGAATACAAAATATTTGAGGTGAAAGAAGGTAATATTAATAATTCGTCAAAAATAAATTTTACAGAGAAAGGAACTAATTAGTATAGTTCAATAAAGTATTTGAATTTGAAAAAAAGGAGAAAGCATACAAATGAAGAAAAACTATCCGACACTATTGGTAGTTTTATCAATAATAACAGGATGAAACCTCGGCTTCATGAAATAAGCATCAATAAGGTATGGAAGGAACTGATGGGTGAGATGGTAGATAGATATACTTCCTCAATTAAAGTATCAAACAATAAACTTATCCTTGTTATCACTTCTGGTCCACTAAAGCATGAACTAGCTTACGGGAAAGATAAACTCATAGAAAAGATAAATCAAAAAATGGGAGATGATTTTATAAAAGAGATTTTAATCAGATAAATTAAAACTCTATGCTTTCTCCAATCTCCAAAAATATGATTTTTTTTCCTCTCTCTTCAAATTCTTTTTTAACCATTTCTTTATCTACAACGATATAACCAAATGTGTCATAATGGTATGCTATGACAGTATCGCATTTTACAAAATCACTTGCTAATAAGGCTTCTTCATATCCCATAGTAAAGTTGTCTCCAATAGGCAAAACACAGAAATTCAATTTTGGTGCGGTCAAAGGAATTAACTTCATGTCTTGGGTCAAAGCCGTATCACCAGCGATATAAAAGCTGATCTCACTATTCCATACGACAAAACCTCCCGGGTTGCCTCCATAAGAACCATCCGGCATACTAGAGGAGTGAATAGCATTAACCATTTTTACCGTACCGAAGTCAAAATCCCATTTTCCGCCGTGATTCATCGGATGTCCCTTGATGTTTTTTGTGCCAAACCAATTGATTACTTCGAAATTGGAGATTAGTTTAGCTCCTGTGTTTTTGACAATCCGCTCTACGTCTGCAACATGATCTTCGTGTCCGTGAGTGAGCAAAATATAATCAGCTTTTAATGAATCGACGTTTATTTCTTTTGCCATTTCATTGCCTGAAATAAATGGGTCAACGATAATGGTTTTACCATTTGTATTAATCTGTAGCACTGCATGTCCAAGAAAAGTAACTTTCATATTTATACTATTGTTTATTTGAATGTAAAAATATAAAGTTTTCAACAAAAATGCAAATATTATTGTTGATATTTGAGAAGTTGCCGGAAAGGGAGAGATTATGAGAGCGGCAACTTTGATTTTTTATTAAAATAAATACATGGTTACAATAATTATTGGTTCAAATAGAAAAGATAATATTTCAAAATTAATCGGGGATATATATATAAATATACTCACTGAGTTGTTTAACGAAAAGGTCGAGATGGTAAATCTTGAAGAAATGCCATCTGCCATATTACATTCTGATATGTATACTCAAAAGAATGAATGGCTGGAACGATTAAAAACAGATATCCTGATTCCTACTAATAAGTACATTTTTATTCTTCCGGAGTATAATGGCACATTCCCGGGCGCGGTAAAACTGTTTGTTGATGCGCTTTCTTCCAAAGATGCCGATACCGTTTTTTACGGTAAGAAAGCGGCTTTGGTGGGAGTGTCTGCCGGTAAATTTGGAAATTGGCTTGGATTGGAGCACTTTGGTGTGGTTTTGAATTATTTGAAGATTAGTGTGTTTCATCAAAAGGTTTCAATCTCCAATCTTTGGGATTTCATGAAAGATGGTATCTCATTTGAAGATGCTAAAACAGAGGGCTATATTAAAAAACAATTGGAAGGATTTTTGAATTTTTAAAAAATATATCCATTGAAAAAAATAAAATACATAGATTTGGGGATTATCTCGTACCAAAAAGCTCTAAAGCATCAAGTAGAGGTTCAAAAAGAACTCATAAGTAGGAAGTTGATGATAAGAGACAGTTTGAATCTTGAAGAAATGGAGTTGGTACATTCTTTATTTTTTTGTGAACACAAGCCCGTTTATACCTTGGGGCGTAGTGGTTCAGTTGATAATTTGTTATTTAACGAAGAGCAATTGAGCTCAAAAGATATAGCATTCTACAAAACTAATAGAGGTGGGGATATTACTTATCACGGACCGGGGCAATTAGTAGGATATCCTGTTTTTGATCTTGATGATTTTTATCATGATGTACATCGGTATGTGAGAGATATTGAAGAAGTCATTATTAAAACAATAGGTGAGTTTGGAATAAAATCGCAAAGGATTGAAGGGTTAACAGGTGTCTGGATAAAGGGAAATAATGGAAAAGCAGATAGGAAAATATGTGCTATTGGGGTACATATCAGTAGATGGGTTACTCTCCACGGATTTGCTTTAAATATAAATACTGATCTTGAATATTTTAACGGTATTGTGCCTTGTGGAATTAGCGATACGAGTAAAGAAGTCACTTCAATGCAAATGGAATTGGGGAAAAGGATTGAATTTGATGATGTGAAAAGGTCATTGCTAAAAAACTTGAGTGAAGTGTTTGGTGTAGTCATAAGCACAGATTGAAGCCTTATACCAAACCGTTATCAATATTTATCATTGGATTTATTCATTTTCGTGTCGGTAATAATAATTTTTGGTTAAATTATAGGGCATAGTATATAGATTTGCAAAGTATTTTTAACTTTGTGGTGATTTTGTAAAAACTAAAATATATTATCATCGATTTATTTATTAACATATTGATTTTTGTAATAAGCCTAGCCGTATTAATCAAATCAAGTGATGTTTTTGTTGATTCTGCGGAGAAAATTGGGCTGGCATTAGGCGTTTCGCCCTTTATTATTGGTGTTACGATTGTTGCATTTGGGACATCATTGCCTGAATTGGCTACTTCTATTGCATCGGTGCAATTGGGAAGTTCGGAGATAGTTATTGCCAATGTGGTCGGATCCAATATAACCAATATCCTATTAGTGGTAGGTGTCGTAGCCGTAGTAGGGAAGGGGATTGACCTCAATTACAATATAATGAATATTGATATGCCGATGTTGATTGCGTCATCTATATTGATGTGGTTTACTATTTCAGACGGCAGTTTGAATCTTTTTGAAGTCTCCCTGTTTCTTATAGCTTTGATTGTTTTCTTGACACATTCAATCAAGAAAAAGAGGGTGAAAGATGATAATCAACCCGCTTTAAATCCAATGTCCTTTTTGCTTTTGGTTATTGGAGGTTTGCTTATATACTTTAGTGCTGAGTATGTCATTCAAGGACTGAAAGGGATAGCCAAAATAGGAAATGTGGACGAGGCGATTATTTCGTCCGGAGCATTAGCATTGGGAACATCACTACCTGAATTGGTAGTAAGTCTCGCCGCAGTAAAGCGTAATAATCACTCTATAGCGATTGGTAATGTTGTGGGGTCAAATATATTCAATACTTATGGTGTATTGGGTGTGGCTTCATTATTTGGCAACTTGGTTTTTCCGGAATCTATTTTGACTTTTTCAGCGCCATTTATGATAGCGATAACGATGATGTTTGCATTTGTGATGTTAACCAAAAAAGTGAGTAGGTGGGAAGGTTATATGCTATTGATTTTTTATTCGTATTATATTTACAATCTAACTCAGCTAGGTATTAATTGATTTGTTTTTTATATTATTGATGTCAATATATTTTTATGAATATAGAGTTATGGTGTATAGGTAAGACACAATTTGAATTTGTCAATCAAGGAGTCAAAGAGTTTTCTTCAAGATTAAAGCATTATGTCAATTTTAATATTGTATATTTGGATGAGGTAAAAAAAGGGAAGAAAGAAAATGCTACAGTGATAAAAAAACGTGAGGGTGCGCAAATTTTGAAGAGGTTGAAAGGTGATGAGTTATTGATATTGATGGATGAAAACGGACGAGAAATGGATTCGATAAAATTTGCAGGATTCATTGAGCATAAGATGATATATTCACAAAAGAAAGTTGTATTTTTGATAGGAGGAGCATTTGGTTTCTCACAAGAGGTTTATGATAATGCAGATTTTAAGCTTTCATTTTCTCAAATGACCTTTTCCCATCAACTTATTAGGATTTGTTTTGTTGAACAGTTGTATAGGGCATTTACTATAATAAAAAATGAAAAATACCATAATATATAGGATATGATTACGAAAATAATAGCAATATTGGTCTTTTTAGTATCGATGCAAGGATTCAATGACAGAAACTTTTTCGAAAGATTTAAACATTCGCCATATCTGGTAGTTCATAACAAAGAATATTACCGATTATTGACAAGTGGATTTTTACACGGTAGTTGGACTCATTTGCTTATAAATCTGTTTGTGTTTTGGCAGTTTGGGGATTTTGTTGAAAACTTTATTTTTTATTCAGCTTATGGTAGAGTACTAGGAGGGGTTTTGTATGCACTTTTAGTTTTACTCTCCATAATAGCGGGAAATATTCACAGTACTATTCAGTACAAAAATGATGCTTATTATGGAAGTATAGGCTTGT
>JALSPK010000007.1 GCA_026986005.1 Saprospiraceae bacterium | reverse complement strand
TTTGGGGAAATAAATCTTTTTTATCATATTCTGAGCTAAAATCAAAGAATTAGTTCCTTGGTTGACAACATTTGAAAAATAATTCCAGGCGATTATTCCCGTCAAACTAAATAATACCGGATCAATACTATATGTATTGGCCTTGGCAATTCTATTAAACACAAAACTTAATAACACAGCTGTCAGCAAAGGCTCAATCACTCCCCAAAGTATTCCTAAAACTGTTTGCGCATATTTTACTTTAAAATCTCTATATGCCAAGGTCCACAACAACTCGCGATAATGATATAACTCACGTATTCTTCCCCTAAAATTTACTCCTCTTTTATTTTGAATTATCGTTTCCAAATAGCCTGATTTCTATCATTAAAATTTTACCTAAGTATAACTAATTTTCCAAAGCCTTTTTTGAAAAATTCATTGTCAAGCACATTATATTCTTTTCCTTCAGCGGTGACTGCTTTGACTTGATATAGATAGATACCATTGGCTAATTTTCTTCCAAACTCATCTGTTCCATCCCAATAATTAGTTGAGTTATATTCACTAATATCTAAATCTCCCAAATCTACATTTGTAAGTTCCCTAACTATTTTACCGGAAAGAGTCATTATTTTAATTATGATTCTATCCGGAGCATCTTTTCCTGAAAGTTTAAAGATAAACTTTGTTTTTGTAGAAAATGGATTTGGATAATTATACACATTTGAGATTTCTTCTTTAAGATTAATCGTAAATGAGATTTTATACTCATTTTCTCCTGACAAATTACCGGAGATATCCGTAGCTTGTGCTATAAGTTGGTATTCTCCTTCTTCATCGAAGAAATCATGCCTGAATATAAGTTTTGCTACGTTATTCTCTAGACTTTCAGCAGGAACAAATTCTATTTCAGAGTCATCATTTATATCTATATCACTTATTACTCCACTAGGAGAAATAATTGTAAGCTTTTGGAAAATACTTTTGTTATTTAACAACAAGAATTTATTATTGTCCCTTAGCATTATACTTATTTCTGCTCTTGGATTAATCAAATCACCATCCATTATGTGCTTACCATTGAATGTCACTTCCATCAGTGGGTTTTCATTATCTTTACGCACATAAAATCTTCTAATGCCAATATTATTAAAGTAGTATTTTTCTTGAATTGTCCTATCGGGATTAACTTCAATTGTAAATTCATTCATCCCTTGAAGTTCCGATGTAGGATATTCGAACTCGACGCTATAACTAGAGTTTTTTGGTAGTTTTGGATATCTTTTATTAACAACAATTTCTTCGTTATTTCTTTTTTTAATTTTGAATTTAACATCAAGACTATCCATATCAATGCTTGTATTGTTCAGGATATTTGTTTTAAATTTAAAGATATCTCCAAATTCGAGAGTGTCTTTATAAAAATATCCATCACCTTTATTATATAGTATCGCGTCAGGAAATCCTTTGTATAAAACACGCCAAAAATTAATTTTTGGAGGATCTCTTTTAAATCTGTCATAAGCAAAAAACTCCAGTTTAATGTAAGGGAAAAGCTCAGGATCAACTGTTGAAAGATCTAGCTCTTCATTTTTCACAAGGCTGTCAATAACGATATCTTCAAATAAATCCTTATCTAGTTTGTGAACTTTTATGTAGGAATATTCTGTGATGTCGCCGGTTTCTTCTTCATTCCAAAGAAATTTCTCCCATTTTTTTGCAGGTCCTATTACAGTAGAAAATAATTTGCCTCTTGGTTCATTTAACAGTACCTCTGTATTTATTTCAAATACATCATTTATAGTTTTACCAATCCTCTCTGCAATAACTCCTTCACCTTTTTTAAATACAAATACATAAGGAACAGTTCCTTTTGTTTCCATTAATCTGATTTTTTTTGCACCATAGCTTTCAAGTACACTAAAGAGATTATACCCGATAGAAATAGAATCTTCGGCCCATTTTTCAGGCTCTATGCTTTGGTTTTCATTTCCTAGTAAGGTGAAAAGAAATACAGTCATTGAATCAGGAACAGATTCAAGCAAGTCTTTTATACCTGCTCTTTGTTCTTTTATTTTTGGATTGTAAACAAATTGAAGTTTGTATGGTTGGGAGTTTGGCATACTGTTAAAATCATGCCCTGAGTTGTTTCTCAACCAACTGTCAGGCCCCCATCCTGTAATAACTATTGAAGGTTTGGGATTGTTATTTAAATCGCCCCATCCATCGCCATCTACAAAAAATACTTTTCTATTTGTAGGTTCATATTTTTTCCCTATGATTTTGATATTGTATTTTCTTGAGATAAAATCAAATTTTCTTCCATCAAACACAGTGCCCTCAAAATCATCTTTCAGGTATTGAAAATAATGGCTTTGATTCCATCCTTCAATATCACTTTGTGTGTTTAAATATATAAAGGAACTGTTTAACCATAGGGGCTTCAAATTTGTATTCGTAGTATCAGAACTGATTCTCCAATAATATACTGTTTCGTGTTTATAATCAATATCAGGTGTCCATTCAACGATACCCCCTTTGGAAGTAACAGTTGTCATTTTTAATATTGGGCTATTAAACTCTTCTGTCGTATCTATTTGGAATATATATTTTTGCGACCCAATAAAATAATTATAGGATGAAGCCTGAAGTGCTATATCTTTCTTTGTAATAATACTAAATTCTTCCGGGTATATCGGTTTAGCCCCATTATTGATAATATAAAAGCAAAATTTATTATCTCCATTCTGGTCGCTAAGTTGATTGTTGTCTTCAGCTTCAGGACTAGGTAGTTCTTCGATTGTATTGTAAGGGTCAAGATATACCGATACGCAGTTTTCGCCTATTCCATCGATTCCATTTGTAGGCAATTTAATAGAAACAGTAGATCTTCCTCTAATTGATTCTAATTTTGCAAATGTTGTATCAACGTCACCTGAAGGATATTTTCTAATTACTTTAACCGCAATGGAATCATCGATGGCAAGACCGATATTAACAATATCGAATCTTAAATCAAAATTGTTAATATTTGAATTAATGACATTTGGAGAAGTTGTTACCGTACTATAGTCAATTAAATAATCAGGTCCGGGGTGATTATTTAGTAAAATAGCAGGATCACCATGAAATGTGAACTGTTGATTAAGTGTAACTGTACCGATATCAGAATTATTCTGAGCTAGTACTTTAATCGCATCATGCACTATTTTACCCATTCCTTCCCCATAATGAGTATTTCCTATGTATTCATAAATCTTTTTCCCAAGACTACCTAGCGAACCGGTAAATCCTGTGCCACTTGTTCCTATATAAGCTATTACTCCATAGTCATCCAAAACGAACTCTTCACTTTGACCATCTTTAATATTTGTATGAATATTTCCTGAATAACAACCCAAGCTAAAAAAAACAGGAAACTTATCATTTTCCAAATTTGATATATTGAAATCAGTACCGGTAATACCGGAGTGCCCATAAAATGTAACAATACTGGCACCGCTGTTGATATCGTGTATTATTTTTTTAGATACAGATTCTTGAGCATCTCCACTAGTTCTTTTATAGGTATGAGTTTCTCCGCCAAACTTATTGTATTTTATTATTTTACTCATCCTTTTTAGATTAAGCTCAATCTGATCAATAATGTCAGCTGTACCGCCTACAAGATGAATTACTTTTTTCATCCATTCTTTGTCTTCAATAGTTTGTGAATATTGCAAATAGTCCTCATGTTTTTTTACCTTATTGAGGTATGTTTGGATTTGTTGATGATTTTTTACCGCGATTCTACCAATAGGAATTTCTGCATAGTTTTTGTTAAATCTTGCAGCAAGCAAATTATCAGATCCTGGATAACCAAATGTAGGTACGATATATAAATCTTTGTTCTCATCAATCAAACTGGCAGTTCTCATCTCATTGTACTCAAGACCTTTTCCGATAATAAAAATATATTCAGGATTAATAAAGTGATCTTTTAGGTAGATTATAAAATTGTTCAATGCGATATTATGCCTATCAATACCATATCCAAACTGATTGTAAATATTATTTATATTAACAAGGAGTGTTTTATAGCTGCCACCTTGTGTTGAAGATCTATAGCCGGCATACTCTTCCACCCAGTTGGTATTGTTTTCATCAACAAATTTATCTTTGTCACTAATAATGATGTAGTTTTTATCTTTGTCTTGTAAATAATCTACAAACTCTACCTTTTTCAAGCTCTGAATAGTTTTTACAGATTTATCCAAATTTGCCAAAACAAATTTATATGAGCTATTTTGAGGTTTTAAAATAAACTTAACTAAATTGTTATCAACCTTGGGTATCAACCTTGTTCCATTTGCAATATCATACAAAACAAAAGAACCGCCATTGATATCAAAGTTGTTTATTTCAAAATATTCAGTAAATGGATTTGCATCTATATTAAAACTAAATAAACTTTTATTTTGAAAATCAAAACTTCGAGGATATTTCATCTCAATAACAGATACACTCCTTCTATCCTTATAATCAGAATTAAAAGTTCCTTCCAAAGTAACTGCCATTTCACCTTTGATATCGTTTTCATCAAGTTCAACATCAATATTACCACAATATAATCCCGATTTTTTCACTTGCTTTTTAAACAGGTCATTGACTTTTATATCTATAATGTGTTTCCCCAAATTTGTAGCATATCTAATAGATAATACCGGTTTTATATTTGTTTTAAAATAATTGCTTGTAGCAATAGTAAAGGAATTTTTTACTCCTGTATTACTTGATCCATAGCCTTCGCCAACATCAAAGCTAGACTTTTGAATATGATTTTTAGAATCCCTCAAAGGTTTTATAAAATGCGAGTTATAAACAAATTTTTCATCGTGAATATAGTACTTTTCTGCGGGAGGAAGAGTGCCGTCTAAATTATTATCTAGAGATGTATATCTTTTATTTACTTTGGATTTATCCCAAGTTAAAAAATAGGAAGCTGTATCATTAAACATACTGTACTCCGGATTTAGTAAGTCATTTTTGTTCCTGAAAAGAAAAGAATCAAGTTTTGATCTATTCTTTTTACCATAGAATTCAATAAAATCGTTAGATGAAAATTTGCCGGAGGTGCTAGTGTAGATATTAATTTCTTTACCATAAAGATATAGTTGAAAATCCTTGCCTTCAACATTATTCATATCAATACCTGCTCCCTTAAGCTGCTGAAAAGATATGTGATAAATTCCATCTTCAGACACAGGTAACTTGTAGTATTCTTTATTAAAATCAATCCATTCATTTCCGTAGAATGCAACACTATCCTCAATCATTTGAGAAGTCAAATTAAAAGTCGTGAATAACGACAAAACCAATATAGCAAATATTTTCATCTTTAATAAAATTTAAATTAAGTCACAAATATAAATATATTATTTAAATTAGCAATATAAAAACCATTAATAATCTGGCTAAAAATACCGTATAGATAGATATTTAACCAAAACATTTAAAAAAAATTGTTATGTTGTCAAAACTATCTCTAAATATCAGTATGCTATTTTAACGATTTTATATACCAATAATCTATTATTAGTATTAATCTCTAAAAAATAAACACCATTTTTTAATTCTTGTTTATCAATTTTTATTATTTGTTTACCATGGTTTTTTACAGTTGAATACAATGTTTTACCGTTTGTGTCAATAAGCTTGATTTTATTATTATTTCCATTAAAATAAGTATTTATTGTAATGCTTTTTTGAAACGGATTTGGATAAACAAACGTATTTTCGGTAGATGGCTCATTGCTTCTGTTACTCTGTTTTACAAAAAAACGCTTTCTACCAAAATTGTTATAATAGTTTTGCTCTTTTTGTTCATTATTAGCATTAATGGTAACAGAAAATGTATTGTTGCCAACAATCTCTTTTGTGGGAAAACTATATTCAATATCATTTTTAGAATATGGTTCTAATGGTGCATATCTTTTGTAAAACACTAAATCCTTATCATTATTAGTTATCTTGTATTTCACCAAAATACTATCCATTTCTATAGAGGAATTATTGTATATTGAGGCGTTAAATACAAAATCTTCACCATATTTCAAAGTATCCTGACTCATTTGTGAATTGGAGTTTTTTTCCAATACTGCATCCGGAAAACCTTTGTAAAAAACTCTCCAATAGTTGATATTTTGAGGGTCTTTTTCAATTCTATCAAAAGCATAAAAGTACAATTTGATATATGGAAATTCCTCAGCATTGATTCCTTTTAGGTCGAGTTCATACTCATTTCTCAGAGTATCTATTATTATATCTTTTGAAAAATCTTTATTTAATTTATGAACAATTAAATATGAATACTCTGAAGAATCATTTTTTGTTCCCTCACTCCAGCTGAGCTTATCCCAATCTGAAGAAGGCCCTATATTGGTCGATTTAAAAAGTCCATGTTTGGAATTAATCGTTACTTCTTGATTTAACTCAAAAGTAGTATAAATATTTTCTCCGATTTCTTCCTGTAATAATCCCTTTCCTTTTTTGAAAATAAATACATATGGAACAGTTCCCCGGGTCTCCATAAACCTTATTTTTTGAGCACCATAACCCTCCAGTACATTGTACAAATTGTATCCTAATGATATTGAATCTTGAGCCCATTTTTCAGGTTGTATTGATTGTGTCTCATCACCTAAAACCGTATAAAGAAAAATGGTCATAGAATCAGGAATAGACTCCAGCAATTCTTTGATACCTTGCCTGTTGTCTTTTACTACCGGATTATAAACAAATTGAATATTATTTTTATTGCTATTGGGTATGCTTCGGAAATCTTGTCCTGATTTATTCCTAAACCATTTTTGAGGGCCACATGCGACAATACATATTGAAGGTCGTATTTTAGGGTTTATATTTCCCCATCCGTCTCCATCAAAAAATGCAACTTTTCTATTGCTTGGAGTATATTTTTTCCCTATAATTCGTATTGAATGTTTTTTAGGAATAAAATCAAGTTTTCTATTTGTAAATTTAGTCCCGTCAAATTGGTCTTTTTGATACTGATAAAAATGGCTTTGATTCCATCCTTCCGATTCATTTTCCAAATAGATAAAAGAACTGTTTTCCCAATGTATATTATCAGGGCTTATCCTCCAATAGTAAACAGTTTTGTTTTGAAAATCAATACTTGGTTTCCAAGAAGCGATCCCTCCTTCGGATGATATTTTTTCACTTACTAACAGAGGGCTGTTAAATATTTCTGTCGTGTCAATCTGGATTGAATAATCTTGTTTTTTAACAAAAAAGTTTAATGTTGAAAATTTCAATTCAATTTCTTTATCAGAAATTATTGCGAATTCTTTTGGTGAAACAGGCAATACTTTATTGTTGACAACATTAAAACAGTATTTGATTTCTCCTGTTTCATCGGATAAAGTATTGTTATTTTCTGCAGCAGGTAGGGGAGATTCATCAATTTCCTCATCAGGATCTAATTGTATTGATGTACAGTTTTCACCAATGCAATCAAGACTATGAACATTAATTGGAATAGAAATATTATTTCTAGATTTTATTGTAGGCACTTTGTAATAAAAAATATCATCAGCCCCATTTGGCAATTCGTGCAATACTTTAATTTTTAATGAATCGTCAATTGAAGATCCCAGATTTACGATATCAAAACTTATGTTGGTATATTCATCAGTAGAGTTAATCAAATTTGAGTCACTTTTTATTGTTGAAGCATCTATTACAAAATCAGGACCGGAATGCTTGTAAAAAGTAACGGCAGGATCTCCGTGGTAAGTGAATTGTTGGTTCAATGTTAAAGTACCAATGTCAAAACTCTTTTCACCGGTATATTTGATTGCTCGTTGAACTATTTTCCCAATGCCCTCTCCGTACAATTCTCCAGTCAATTCATATATTTTTTCGCCGAGATTTGCCAAAGCGTATATATATCCTGTACCGCTTGTACCAATATAGGCAATTACCCCGGAGGAATCTAAAACAAACTCTTCACTTTGTCCAAATTTGTTTTTGGTGTGAATGTTACCAGAATAACAACCGAAGCTATAAAATACAGGAAATTTATCGTTTTTTAGGTCGTTTATATTAAAATCAGTTCCAGTGATACCCGAATGACCATAAAATGTTACAATACTCGCACCTTCATTTATATCACGAGTTATTTTTTTTGTAACTGACTCCTGTGCACTTCCGCTAGTTCTTCTATACGTATGAATATTTGCTCCAAATCTATTGTCGTGAATTATTTCACCCATTTTATTGAGATTCTCATCAATTATTTTAATTATATCTTCTGTTCCTCCAACGAGATGAATTACTTTTTTCATCCATTCTTTTTCTTCTATTGTTTGTGAATAATCGGAATAGCTCTCATATTTTTTGATTTTCTGTAAATATAAAGCTACTTGTAGATAATTTTTAGCAGCTAAACGACCTATTGGTAATTCAGGATAGTCTTTTTTATATCTAGAAGCTACTAGATTATCCGAACCCGGATATCCAAAAGTAGGGACAATAAATAAACCCTTGTTTTCACTTAACTGTTTTTCTGTCCTCATCTCATTGTATTCAAGCCCCTTGCCAATTATAAAAATATACTCCGGATTTGAGAAGTTATCTTTTATGTAAATGATGAAATTGTTCAAGGCAATATTGTGTCGGTTAATACCATATCCAAATTGATTATATATATCTTTTATGTCTACAATTAGAGTTTTATGACTTCCGCCCTTTGTTGATGATCTATAATCCGAATATTCTTCAATCCAATTTTTATTATTGTCATCTACAAATCTGCTTTTATCACTTATTATTATATAGTCTTTATCTGAATATAAAGTGTAATCAATAAATGTTTCCTTAGCCAAACCACTAACAATTTTAACATTTTTATCTAGATTTACCAATACTAAGTCTCTACGGCTTTCGCTTGGTGACAACACAAATTTTACAATATTATCTTCGATTATCGGAACTTGTCTTGTATTATTCTTTTTATCATATAATACAAAAGAATTACCTTCAAGATCAAAATTTTGTATTTCGATATATTTTTTTTCTCCACTCGGTTCAATACTGAAATTGAATACACTTTTATTTGAAAAATTAAATTCTCTGGAATATTCTAAATCTATAACAGAAACGCTATTTTTATCTTTATAATTTGAGTTGTTTACTCCTTCAAGAGAAATAATCATTTCATTTTTTATATCTGTCTGATCAATATCAATGTAAGTGTCTCCACAGAAAAAGCTATTTCTGGTTTCCTGTTTTTTCACTTCACCATTTACAGAAAAATTAATTTTATGAATTCCTAAATTTGTAGAATATCTTATACGTAATCGTGGTTCTATACCGGAATTATAAGCATTGTCGGTTTCTATTACAAATGAGTTTTTTACTTGTAGCATGGAACCAAAACCTTCTCCAATATCAAAACTTGATTTATAGACATGATTTTGAATGTTTCTTAACGGTTTATTGAAGTATTCATGGTTTATTATCTTTTCTTTATGAATATAATAAGGCTCTGGCGATGGCAAATTATCACTTAAGTTGGTATTGATTACTGTATACCTTTTGTTTGTCGATAATTTGTCCCATGTCAAGAAATACGCTGCAGTATCATTAAATAAGCTATATTCAGGATTGAAAAGATAAGATTTATTGGTAAACAGAAAAGAGTCCAGTTTTGAACGGTTTTTAAATCCGTAGAATTCAATATAGTCATTTGAAGAAAATTTACCTTCTGTGGTAGAGTATAACGCTATTTCTTTACCGAAAGAAAACAATTGAAAGTCTTTACCGGTAATATTATCCAAATCAATCCCTGCTTCTTCCAATTGTATATATGTAATTCTATAAACACCATCTTCAGATACTGGGATTTTAAAGTATTCTTTATTATTATCTACCCATTCATTTCCGTATTTAATGTTGCCAAGGTCATCAATTAATTGTGCATAACTACAACTGAATAAAAAGATTAATATAAAAGTAACGTACACGGTTCTCATATGCATGATATTTAATATAATTAGCCAAAAGAAAACACTTTAGTTAAAATAGCAATATGAAACAACTTTGTTTTCTTCTTGTTATATGCGATATGACGAATAAAAACAAAAAACCCTTACAATTAATGAAAAAAGATTAACTACAATTTTAAAATTTTAAATGTTTTTATTTTTTTCCCATTGTTTATTTTACAAAAATAAAATCCCTTAGTCAAATTGTCGGAATTTATTTTTATCTTGTTAAAACCCTTTTTCAAATTGTACATAAATAATACTTTTCCATCAGTATTGACTATTGCTACTTCATTGTTTTCATTGTAAAAGTAAGCATTTATTTCAAATTGATTAGTAAAAGGATTGGGAGAAATCATTATTCTATCATTATTATCAAATATTACAGAGATTATTTTGGAATAATGAACTTTTCCGTCAAGATCCATTTGCTTTAATCTATAATAATTGACTCCCAAATATGGATAAATATCCTCTAAGGAGTATGTATTTTTTGAGTGATTATTATTTCCTTTTGCTATCACACTTTCCAGTTCTTTAAAGTCTTTTCCATTTAAGGATTTTTCTAAGATATATTCATCACAATTAATTTCGTTTAATGTCTCCCAGTACACTAAAACACTATTTCTTTTCTTTCTTGCGTCAAAGGATAATAACTGAACGGGAAGACTTGATGATTTTACGTAAAATGATTTTGTTCCTGTATTGTTAGTATAGGATTTTTCTTCCTGTTCATTGTCTGCATTTATCTCAACTGAAAATTCATTATAACCTGATAGTTCTCCTGCTGAATTATCATATTCAAAGCTAATAT
Source organism: Saprospiraceae bacterium (assembly GCA_026986005.1). Taxonomy (GTDB): domain Bacteria; phylum Bacteroidota; class Bacteroidia; order Chitinophagales; family Saprospiraceae; genus JADJGA01. The sequence continues at coordinate 9,610 of JALSPK010000007.1, read as the reverse complement.
CATAAGAAGAATTGGCTAATAATGCCGGATATCTTTCATTGTAAATCAGATCTTGTCTGTCAGGCCTTTTTATTTTAAACCTCACAAGGATTGGTCCCATGTCTGTGGTAGTATTATTAAAAATACTTGACTTAAATTTTAATTGTTCTCCAAAATTCAAAGTATCACTTAAGAAATAGGAACTGCTTGTTTGCTTCAAAATTGCATCAGGGAATTCTTTGTATAATACACGCCAAAAATCAAGTTTGGGGGGGTCTCTTCTTAATTTATCAATTGCATAATACTTTAGTTGAAGATAAGGATATTGTTGTGCATCAATATCTGAAATGTTGAGATTATATACTGATCTAAGTGTATCAACAACTGTTTTATTATTGTCTTTATCTACTTTGTAAACTACAACATATGAGTCAATATCATTTTCGTCTTTGTTGGATTCCTGCCACGATACAGTATTCCATCGTTTGGCAGGACCTATTAGTTTTGATATAAAATTACCTTTTTTTCTATTGATAAGCACATTTTGAGATATTTCAAACACATCATCTATTGTTTCACCTATTTCTTCTTGAATGACTCCCATGCCTTTTTTAAATACCAATATATATGGTACTGTTCCTCTACTTTCCATTAGACGCAATTTTTTGGCTCCATATCCTTCCATAAGGCTAAATAGGTTGTATCCCAGATCAATAGAATCCTTTGCCCAAGTCTCAGGATATAGACTGCTTGAGCTATTACCTAAGATGGTATAGAAAAAAATTGTCATTGAATCGGGCATTGCTTCTAGTAATGCTTTAATCCCTGCCACTTGATTATGTTGATGAGGTTTGTATTTAAAGCTTAATGAGTTAAATTCATGAACGGGTAAGCTATTAAAATCTGTTTTGGTTTTATTTCTAAACCAATAATCGGGGCCCCATCCTGAAATATTAATTATCGGTATATCATCAAATTCATTCATATGTCCCCAGGTCTCACCATCTACATAGCACACTTTGCCTTCATCGTACTTTTTTCCTATTATCCTGACTGTTCTCATCTGAGACTCAAAATCAAACTTCCTTCCGTCAAAAGTCGTTCCATCAAACTCATCTTTTAGATATTGATAATAATGGCTTTGATTCCATCCTTTCCCGCTATTTGGCAAATAAATAAAAGAGCTGTTTTTCCATTCGATTAATTCTTCATCAGTATTGCTAACACCTACTCTCCAATAATATACTTTATTTGATTTAAAATTCATGTTTGGAGACCATGTAATAATACTTTTGTCTGACGAGATCTCTCCCTCCTTTAATAATTGACTATTGAATAGCTCACTTGTGTCAATTTGAAACACATAGTTTGCAGGGTTTGCGAAATAGTTTGATAAAGATGCTTTTAGTTCAATGTTGCTCTCGTTTACAATACTGAATTGACTAGGGTATAAAGACTCGACTTTGTTGCTTAAGATACTAAAACAAAAAGAATTTTCTCCATATTCATTTGCAAAACTATTATTTTCTTCTGCTTGCGGTTTGGGTCGCTCATCAATTTCTTTATGTGGATTGATGTCAATAGAAATACAATTATCTCCTATCCCGGACATTCCGTCAGTAGGAATACTAAAAGAGATACTATTTCTGTATTTAGGAGCTTCTATTTGTTTTTCATATATTTCAGATTCTCCGTTTGGAAGTCTTCTGACAACTCTAATAGTTAAATTATCATCAACACCTTTACCTATATTAATTACTTTAAAATTTAGAATAAAATTGTTATCCCCTGCTGTAACTTCGCTTGGAATTGTTGTTGCTGAATTATTTTCGACGACATAATCCGGAAAATTATAAAGATGTAGTTTTATTGCAGGGTCACCATGAAAAGTGAATTGTTGATTTAGTGTAACGCTCCCAATACCACCTCCCTCTTTGCTAGTAGTTTCCAAAGACTTTTGAACTATTTCACCCACGCTATGACCGTACATTAGATTGCCGGTATTGTTGTATATTAATTTTCCTAACCTTGAAAGACTACCTGTAAATCCTGTTCCGCTCGTTCCGGCATATACGATTACCCCGCCTTCATTGAGTACAAAATTTTCACTTTGTCCATTTGTACTATTTGTATGAATATTTCCTGAATAGCATCCTAAGCTATAAAATACCGGATATTTATCATTATTTAATCCGGAGATATTAAAATCAGTACCGCTTACTCCTGAGTGTCCGAAGAAAGTTACCATTGCAGCTCCTGATGTTATATCATCCACTATTAGGTTTGTTACCGATTCCTGAGCTGTGCCGCTGTTCCTTTCATAAGTATTTACCTTAGCTCCCATATTGCTATTCTTCATAAGAGTTCCCATAAAATCCAGTGAGGTCCTTATTTGACCGATTATATCAGGCGTACCTCCGACTAAATGTATAACTTTTTTCATCCATGCTTTATCTTCTATGGTTTGGCTATATTTCAAATCATTTTCATATTTTTTTACTTTTTCCAGATAAGTAAACAGCTGATTTGCATTCTTTGCCGCAATTCTTCCTATCGGTAAGACAGGATAATCGTCCCCATGTCTAGCTGCCATTAAATTATCCGAACCCGGATGACCATATGTTGGTACATGAAATAGATTGATCGGATTGTCCAATTGTTCTTGAGTTCTTATTTCATCATATTCCAATCCTTTTCCTATAATCAATATAAATTTAGGATCAATAAATTTATCTTTAATATAAATAATGTAGTTGTTCAAACTCTGATTGTGCCTTTCAATCCCATAGCCAAATTGATTAAAAATATCATTAATATCAACAATCATAGTTTTATATCCACCTCCAATTGTTGATGATCTGTAGTTTGCATATCCTTGGACTAAATCTTGTCCGGAATTGAAGGCCTCTCTTTTTGTGATAATTATATAGTTTTTGTCGATACCGGAAGTGATATTATTAAATGAGACTCTCTCCAAAGAATGTATTGATTTTACTGATTTATTTGAATTTATTAGCACCAACTCTCTTCCTTTACTTGGAGGAAGAATGAATTTTACAAGTTTGTTATTAAAATCAATTATTGGAATAATCCTTTTATTGTTTTTTGTGTCGTATAATACAAAAGAATTGCCTTGAATATCAAAATCTTCTATTTCGAAATATCTATTGTAATTGCTACTCGTTAGATTAAATTTAAAATAGCTCTTATTTAAGAATTTAAATCTTCTGGAATATAATAAAGAAATTGTAGATACAGAGTTTTTATCGTCATAACTACTTCCTTCTATACTCACGTGCATATTGTCAGATAAGACATTATAATCTAATGATATAATTGTACTGCTTGCTGTAATACCATTTTTTACAATATCTTTAACCGTATTACCATTTACTTTGAACAACACATGATGGCCACCAAGATCGGTAGCAAGTCTTATATTTAGTATAGGTTTGTATCCTGTATTTATTCTGTCATATGTTTTTAAAGCGAATGTATTTATCTGCTGTAGTTTTGATCCATAACCTTCTCCGGTATCAAAATTAGATTTATATATATGATTAACGATACTTCTCAGAGGCTTAATGTAATTCGATGTATTGACTATCTTTTCCTCATGAATATAAAAAGTTTCTTTAGGAGGTAAACTATTACTTAAATTATTGCTCGTTTCTTGATATCTCTTGTGTGACGAATTATTCCATGTGAGATAATATGTTGCATTGTCATTAAACATGCTATATTCAGAATTAAGAATATCGTTCTTATTCCTAAACAAAAATGAATCTAATTGTGATTTGTTCTTTTCTCCATAAAACTCAATATAATCACTAGATCCAAAACTACCGGATGTGCTTGTGTACAATGAGACTTCCTTGCCATAAGCAAAGAGTTGAAAATTTCTACCACTTATTGATGATGTGTTTATTCCTGCATTCTTCAAATCTTGATATGAGATTCTGTAAATACCATCTGAATTTACAGTAAACTTATAGTAAACCTGCGAATAATTTATCCACTCATTACCATATTTTACATTGCCAAAATCATCAATCATTTGAGCATTCGAATCAAGAACTAATATTAAGAAAAGAAATCTAATTATCACTTTCATATGCATAAAATTTATTATCGTTGGCGTTATGTGTATTTAGAGACATATACGATTATTGAATCATCTTAGTCCAATCTCACTACTTTGTGACGGTTAAATTATTAAAAGTCTCATTAATTTATTAAAATTGTACAGATTTTAACTTTTAAAAATAACTGTGAATTGATAATACCGCTCTCTATTTTATTGTTTTTACTGATATTAAATCTTCTATATTGGGTTTTTGTTTTTTCAAAATTCTCAAGATTTCACGATTTAAATAGCCAAAAGATTGGCTTTGGTGGAATAATTAATCATTCTGCTATATTGATTGCTGTAAAAAATGAAGAGGAGAACATTTTAAAAAACCTTCCTTCACTATTTGACCAGTATCCAAAAGATATAGAGTTTGTGGTAGTGGATGATTATTCTACTGATAATTCTGTTGAAAAACTGAATCAAATTTTCGCCTTAGAAGAAATAAAAGTATTGAAAAATGATTTTAATCCGGGAAAGAAACAGGCGATCTCTTATGCGATCTCAAAAATTGATAAAGAATATTTGCTTTTGACAGATGCTGATTGCTTTGTGAAGTCTAAATATTGGGCAAAAAAAATGTTCGAAAAATTTGACTCCAAAACTTCGATAGTTCTGGGTTATAGCCCTTACACCGGTAGTAGTTTGCTTCACAGATTTATAAGATTTGAAACATTTATCGCGGCTCTTCAGTATTTTAGCTATTATTTGTTGCGCATTCCATATATGGGAGTTGGTAGAAATATGGCTATAAGGAAAAGCCTGTTTGTCGAAAATGATGGGTATGAAAAGCATATTGATATAAAATCCGGAAATGATGACTTATTTGTAAATGATAATGCCAGCTTTGAAAATACTTCTATACAAGTAGATCCTGATTCATTTGTATATTCAACTCCCTCTGATAGTCTCACAGGTTTTATAAAACAAAAATCAAGGCATGTCAGCACTTCATTTAGGTATAAATTTTTGCATAAGCTATTACTTGGTATTTATTCATTTTCACATATTGGTTTTTATATAGCACTGATATTTAGTTTTTTTGTTTTGCCTTTTTATGTTAGTTTCAGTATTTGGTTTTTCAGACTTTTAATTATTTACTTGACTGCTTATAAGTCTTTTATCAAATTAAAAGAAAATGATTTGATGATTTATCTACCTATTTTAGATTTTTTTATGTTTTTATATTATACTTTTATTGGAATTTATTATTTCTTTGCTTCTAAAAATAAATGGTAATGAATATTGATGTTATTTTGAAATATTTTCCGGAACTCTCAAATATACAAATAAACAAATTATCAAAACTCTTTGCCTTATATAAAAGCTGGAATGAAAAAATTAATGTTATTTCTAGAAAAGACATTGACAATTTATATCTCCATCATGTACTTCATTCTCTTGCTTTGTTAAAGTTTTATAGCTTTAATGACGGAAATAAATTTTTAGATATTGGCACCGGTGGTGGTTTTCCGGGTATTCCCCTTGCCATAATGCTGGAAGGTTGTGATTTCACTTTAATTGATGGAAAATCAAAGAAAATAAAAGTAGTAAATGAAATTGCTACTGAATTGGGTTTGAAAAATGTAATTGCAATTCATAAAAGAGCTGAAGAATACAAAGAAAAATTTGATTTTATTACTATTAGAGCAGTAGCCTCAATGGATAAATTGCGTATGTGGTCTTTTCCCTTGTTAAAAGTAAATAGCAAAGGGCCAATGCCACCCGGTTTGTTCTCATACAAAGGAGGAAATGTAGTTGAAGAGTTAAAATACTTGGAAAAATCGGATTATTTTGAATCAAATCATATCTTAGAAAAAATAGATCACGGTTACTTTAAAGAGAAGTTTATTATTTATTTACAGAAATAATTATTTTATGGAGAATCTAAAAATATCGGTAACAGGCAAAGTTCAGGGCGTATGGTATAGAGCTAAAACTAAAGAAAAAGCAGATGAATTAAGATTGTCCGGATTTGTAGTAAATCAAGACAATGGTTCTGTATATTTGGAGGTCTCAGGAGAGAAAGATATTGTATATGATTTGGTAAAATGGCTTCAAAATGGTTCAGAACTTTCTATGGTAAAAAAGGTTTGCATTGAAAAGAACCATATATTTCATAAAGATGGCTTTGTCATAAAAAGATAATAATATTGAAAAAAATAAAACGCAATATAAGACTTTTATTGAAATATATAGATGTTTTTGGTCTTTATGGTATTGTTCTATATGCTAAGATTATGTATGGTTTTAGTGAAAAAATAAGTATTTCAGGATTTAGTTTTCCAGTAATCGTTAGAAGGAATACAAGCGATAAATTTGTTTTTAATCAGATATTTATCGAAGAGGAATACAATATCGAATTTAGTATTTACCCCAAAATAATATTAGATGCCGGAGCAAATACTGGTCTTTCTGCGATTTTTTTTTCAAAGAAATATCCTTTGGCGAGAATTATTGCAATCGAACCGGAAGAAAATAATTACAGATTGTTGGTTGAAAATACAAAATACTATAATAATATTATTTGCTTACAGAGAGCTTTGGCAGATACTCAAAATCAACGGTTGGCAGTAGTGTCAAAAGGCTTAGGAGAATGGGGGTTTGTTACTGAAAAAATCGAAAATCAAAAAAATATAAATCAACAAATATTATCTATAACTGTAGATGAAATTGTAGAAAAATACGATATTGAGTCTATTGATATTTTCAAAATAGATATAGAGGGTGCGGAAAAGGAATTATTTGAAAGCAATTTTGAAAATTGGCTACCAAAAACACAAAACATAATTATCGAATTTCATGATAGGATAAAAACGGGGTGCTCCGATTCGTTTTACAAGGCAATTGGTAATTATAACTTCAAGTCATTTGCTAAGGGGGAAAATTATATTTTTGTTAATAAAGAAATTGGTTAGATGTCAATAATTCAAAGTTTATGGATAGGTAAAAGTTTTTCTGTTATGGAAAAACTATGTGTTTCTTCTTTTATGAAGAATGGAGATGAATTTCATCTGTATACATATGATGATATAGAAAACTTGCCGGAAAATGTCATTTTGCATAATGCTGATAAAATCATATCATCTGATAAGATATTTAAGTATAAAAAACATAATAGCTATGCCGGATTTGCCAATTTGTTCAGATACAAACTATTATTGGAAAAAGGAAATTATTGGGTGGATACAGATGTTATTAGCCTAAAAAAATTTGATCACGATGATGACTATTTATTTGCAAATGCAAGAACACCAAGAAGGATTTTGTTTTATGGCAATACTGTCTGTAATTGTGTCATGAAAGCGCCAAAAGATTCTGAAATAATGCAGTATTGTTATGATGAATCGAGAAAAAAAGATTCTGCTGAAATTTCTTGGGGTGAGACAGGACCGGAACTATTGACGAAAGCTACAAAAATATATGGATTGAAAAAATTTGTTTCTCCCTCTTCAGCATTCTGCCCCATTAACTGGTTTGAATGGGAAAAAATAATAAAAGGTCACCCTAAAACATCTGTTCTTAATGACTCTTATGCTATACATCTCTGGAATGAAATGTGGCGCAGATCTAAAATAAATAAATCAGGGGAGTTCCCTGAAAACAGTATTTATGAGAAGTTGAAAAATAAGTATCTCTAAGGCAGTTTTTAAAAATCAGGTTCTATCAATAGGGTCTGATTCTTAATGATTTTAAATGCTTTATAGACAGTTACTAAACTTTGTTTTTGATTATTTTTTGAACTTTCTCCTCATTTAGTCCAGTTTTCCGTCATTTTATTCAAATCTACAAACACCATATCAAAGTATGGAGCAAAAGATTTTAAATCATCCAGTAGGTTATCTAAATAAAAGTATTTTATTCCCAGTCTATTTTTGGGGGGGTATAAATAATTTATAACTAATTGTTATAAAGGAAAATAATACTAAAAAATAGTTTGCCCAGAAGATAGTTTCAGATTTTAAATAATCAAGAAAAAATAAATCAATAATTTTATTATTAAATAAAATTATTATAACATTATAGAATAAATGGGCTAACATTGAATAAATTAAACCATTTTTTATTCTTAAAAGCGCAAACACTATTCCTAAAATAAAATATTCCGCCAAAGGTAAATAATCTAAAGCATAATTACCGATTGCAATATAAAAATGTGCAAGAGAATATAAAATAGATGTAATAATAATCCCTGAAAACACCATATCATCTTTAATAAAAATTTTTAGCAAATAATCTCTAAAAAAAAATTCTTCAAAAATTGGTCCAACAATTAAAACAGGTATTATGTCAATAATAATATTATCCCTAAAATTATATTTAAATTCAAAAACTATTTCTTCATTAAAATTATGATAAAAAGGGCTAAATAACATAGACGATAAGTATATATAAATTAACGAAACAATTACTTGTATATAAATTCCCTCTTTGTTATTAATAAAAGATATTTCTTTTCTATTATTAATTAAATATATAATTGAAAAAACAATAAAAATTATATTTGGTATATAAATTAATAGATTATATAAATAATAATATTTCAAATATAGCTTTTCTAAATCATGTATTTCCAAATATAATAAAGGGAAAGCATAAATATATAAAAAAGCATATAATACAAAGAACCGAAGCAATACCTTTAAATAAATGCTATAACGCCTATTATTTTGAAACATTTAATTAATATTTATCGATTATTTTTTTAGGGAATTAATGTTTTTTTTAAATTTTTATTTACATTAATTACACTATCTTTTATATGTTCGAATTTAGATATTTCTCGATTCCTTTTATAATTTGCCATTAAATGATATATCATATTCCCAGCATTCCTCTCTCCCAATCCATCATGTTTACCTTGTATTGCATCATTACTATTTTTATACAGTTTTTTTATTGAATCTAAAGAATTATCTATTTTGTTAATTTTAGTATTATTTTTTTTTAATTGATTGATATTTCTAATTACTATAATCTCATTAGCTTCTTTATCATTCTTAGCACATGCTGCTGAACTAATATCAACTTTTCCTCCAGGATTTATTTTAGATTTAGTTATACCATCATTTTTATCAACATAAGTACCATGTCCTTGTTCTTCCATAATATTATATGCTTCCTGTCTTGTTATTCTCGCATCTTGAACCAATGTTTCAGCTCCGTCTCCAGAATCAGCAACCCATTTCCCATCTCCATCTTCATGCCATTCCGGCTCTCTTCCCGTAGGATCCACCAGCCTCACCGGATTATCAAGAGTGTATGTGTATGGACTCCAGCCGGGGTACTTCTCCGCCAGCGGATCCACACTCATAAACCTACCAATTTTGGCATCATAATATCTTGCTCCGTAGTAGTAGAGGCCCGTTTCGGGGTCTTGTTCCTTGCCGGTAAACCGGTAGGGAGTGTTCCACGAGAGCTCGCGCCAGTCCACATACGATTCTCCAAACGGCATATACTCTATCTGTTGTACCGGTGTGCCCGAGGCGTCTGTGATCACAT
>JALSPK010000006.1 GCA_026986005.1 Saprospiraceae bacterium | reverse complement strand
GAAGAAGACATGGCCTAAAGATTTAATGGGAATTATAGCTGCGCATAATATTCAATATGCAGCTACGATTTCTTTAGCATATCTAAATGATATGAAGGCAAAAATGGAAAAAGCAGCAAAAATCAAGGGATTTAGATTGTTGATGATTGATGGACCATGTCCTCCCGGACACAAGGTTGATCCTTCCAATTCCATAAGAGTTGGACGATTAGCCGTTCAGTCAAATTTGTTTCCTCTTTTTGAAATAAGACATATGAAATATAGAATTTCATATAGACCTGAAGAATATGTTCCCGTAGAAGAATGTCTGAAATTGCAAGGAAGATTTAAGCATTTGTTCAAGCAAGGTAATGAAGATATGATTAAAAAAATTCAAGACCATGCCGATAAATATTGGAATAGATTAAATATGCTTGAGTCTATGTACACGGAAGAAGAATTTGAAGAGGCTATGTAAAAAATTTTGAATTTGCGATACCTTTTAAAAACAACTTCTCTTTAAATGACATTTCAAATTTATTTGAAACATTACCAAGACGGAATATTGAGAAAAAAACTTTTATCAAAAATATTTATATATTTTCAATAAAACCATTCAATTTTTTATTGAGATTATCTTTGCTGTCGTTATACTTGGGAATTAGGTCTTCTTTCCCCGGAAATTGTTCGACATATAATGTTTGAGACGGAAATGCAAACCTTACATTTAGAGTTTCTGCCAATTCCATTATCAAAAACGTAATTTCTTCTTTAAGTGCCAATTCTTGTTTATAATCATTGGTTTTTAGATATACTCTGAAAAGAATATTTATTGAAAAATCTCCCAGGTTTTTTAAATAAATATAATAATTTTCCGATATGAATTCATGTTTAACCGCTATTTTTCTCAATCCTTCAATAAAATATTGCAAATATAACCGCGGTGTATCATAAGTAACACCTATAGTTGTTTCAAATAGCCTAAAAACCCTCAAGCCTTTATTTGTCAATGCCTTATTGGAAATTATTCCGTTTGGAATAGCAATTATAGAAGTATCCAATTGTTTGATTCTTGTTGATCTGAAACCTACCTCGATCACAGTACCCGCCATATTATCTATTTCAACCCAATCATCTACCTGAAAAGGTTTGTCAATAAAAATCATTAAAGAGCCGATAAGGTTTTTTACCGTATCCTGGGCTGCTAAAGCTAATGCCAAACCACCTATAGAAACTCCGGCAATAAGAGCGGTAACATTTATATTCAATAATATTAATAATTTTATTACGGCACCGGTTATTATGATAATTTTTACTATTTGTCTGATAATAGGAAGAACCTGATCATCCATTTTGCTAACAGTGGTTTTGGCTAATGTTGAAAGAAATTCCAAGATTATGTCAAAGACCCGATAAATTAAAAAGCTTAATAAAACCACCTCAACAATATCCAATGAAGTAATAAGGAACGAAGATAATTTAATTGGAAGTTGAAGTAATGCAAAAGCGTATTTCATTAAATAAAAAACCAGAAGCAAACTAAAGATTCTTGTGGTTTTTTGATATTTCACCGGCAAATCCAGATGTTTCCTTAAAATTTTATCAATAATAAAAACCAACACAGGTTTAAATAACCGGATAAATATAAAATACAACAATACCGATAATAAAATTATAATCAAGAATCCTATATATTGCCAAATGTATAATCCGAGGGCTTTTCTATTTCCAAATGAAGGAATAATTCCATGTAATAAATCATCACCAAAAGGATATACTTCATTATATAATTTTATTATTTCATTGTAAGAAGCAGGAGAATAATACCAATAATTATTTATTTTCTCAACATAAATACCTGATAATCTCTCTGGAAAAATATCAAACCTGTGTTTATGCGATATACTGTCAATATAATCCGGAGAATCCGGAATTTTATCTACAGGTACAAAAAGCCCCATTCCATCATATACTTTTTTAAGCTTAATTGCCAATTCAATTGCTTTTGCTGTATCTTTGGGCACAAAAAAGGAATTAGCGGCTAATTTTGGTTTATTTTGATTTAAATAATTTAAATGATTTGAAACACATTTATATGGAGAATCATTTCCTTTTTGTGAAAAAGAAATATTAAGAGAAAAAAGTAAAATAAATAAAAATATAATCCTTGTAAATTGTTTCATTGTTTTTTACAAATATTGTACCCAAGCATAATAAATAATATTGTATAATTAATGTCTATCCACAAAGTCATTAAAATTCAAGCACTTTATAAACAGACAATAATTCGTATCTTTACAAAAATACATCAATTTTTGAAAAAAGGAATAACATATTTCAATTAAACTTGCTTTTAAAGTGAAATTTATTATATTTTTGCAGTATTAATAATGATTTATTAAAAGGTTATATCAAAACTTGATTTAAAATCATAAAATAATTTTGATAAATTTAGTAATAATTTAAATTATTTGAATAGGTTATGCTAATATCCAAATAGTAAAATATAAAAAATTAATATTAGCCCCGGGATAGAGCAAGTGAATATGTTCGATCAACAATATTAGGGCAAATGGTGTCAATTTTATAAAAATTTATTACTAATAAAGGATGTTCATAAATAAAATTTTAAAACTTAATACTATGAAAAAATTATTGTTATTTGTTATTGTAGTTGGGATAACGGTTATATCCTGTGTACAAAATGAAAATACGCTGGAATTACGTGACAAAATAGATGAATCTTTGTTTTATGGAACGTGGTATAATACATTTAAAACAGGTGATGATGTTCTAAATCAAGACGATCCCGACACTACATTTTATACTTTTTATGAAAACGGTAAATATTTACTTCAAAACGAACTATCAATAATAGGATTGCCCGGTGATCAAGGTACATGGAGTTATGACGGAAATATATTAATTTTTTATCCGCTTAACATTAATCAGGATTCATCAATTATCGATTTTTCTTATAAATGGGAAAATATCAATTATAATCAAGATACACTTTTTGTTAATTTTATAAGAAAATCAAATCTTGACTCACTTTCAGTTAAACCAATAAAAAGATATTTTATCAGGGTAAAATAAGAAATAATAGCTATTCTATCGGTATTTTCATAATTTCCGGCAGTACATCATCTATTAAAATTTCTCCTTGTCCTTTAACCTGGATTGGTTTGACATTGAATCTTTTTAATGACGGAGCACATCTTCTGCCTACATGTCTAACTATAAAATATGTACAATCTTCTATAGATCTGATCATTTGATCATGAGCATTTTCATCATGATGCATGTGATTATGATTATGATTGTGTGAATGATCGTGGTCATGATGATTTGAACCCGGTTCGTGGTCAGGAACATCACCATGACCTTCTTTATCCGAATGAGGATTTTTTCTAAATTCCTGATCTGTTATTCTATTTTCTTCAATTGTTAAAACAAGAAAATAGTCAGCATGTCCGGTGTGTCCGAATATTGTTTTTTTATCTGTTGTAGGTATTGCAACTTTCATATATTTTATAATTTTTAATAGTATTATAATAATTTTTTCAATAAGGTGGAAATATTTGTATGTTTATCAAGATAATGCACCAATTCGTCAATATGCATCCTGTCCTGAGCCAGAGAATCCCTTTCTCTGACAGTTACGGTATTATTCTCCAGCGTTTCAAAATCAATAGTAATACAATATGGTGTACCTATTGCATCTTGTCTTCTATATCTTCTACCGATTGCATCTTTTTCATCGTATTGAATATTGAAAAAGAGTTTTAATTTATCAAAAACTTCATTAGCTTTATCGGTTAATTCTTTTTTATTTTTAACTAAAGGCAATACAGCAGCCTTGACAGGAGCAAGGGCGGGTGGTATTTTCAATACTACTCTTTCAGCTTCACCTCCTGCAGCATCCGGCACCATTTCTTCTGTATACGCATTTGACATAACAGCCAAAAACATCCTATCCACACCTATGGATGTTTCTACTACAAAAGGAACGTAATTTTCATTTAGTTCAGGATCAAAATATTGAAGTTTTTTACCGCTTAATTCCTGATGACTACTCAAATCATAATCTGTCCTTGAATGAATACCTTCCAACTCCTTAAAACCAAAAGGAAAATTAAATTCGATATCAACTGCAGCATTCGCATAATGAGCAAGATTGTCATGATCGTGATATCTGAGATTTTCTTCACCCGAACCGAGAGCTTTATGCCATTTCATTCTATGTCTTTTCCAATAATCATACCATTCCATTTCTTTACCGGGTTGTACAAAATATTGCATTTCCATCTGCTCAAATTCTCTCATTCTGAAAATAAATTGGCGAGCTACTATTTCATTTCTAAAAGCTTTGCCTATTTGTGCTATTCCAAAAGGAATTTTTTGCCTGGTTGTTTTCTGTACATTAAGGAAATTAACAAAAATACCTTGTGCTGTTTCAGGACGCAAATACAATTTGCCCTCCTCTCCTGAAATATTTCCTAATTGAGTATTGAACATCAAATTGAATTGTCTAACATCCGTCCAGTTTTTTGATCCGGATACAGGATCGGATATCCCCAATTCTTCAATTAATAATTTTATATCTTCAAGATCTCCGGCACTTAAAGAAGCTCCCATTCTTTCTTGAATTTCTTTTATTTGCTCAAGATATTTTTGTACTCTATGATGTTCGGTTTTAAATTTTTCTTCATCAAAATCATCACCGAAACGTTTCTTTGCTTTTTTTATCTCTTTTGATATTTTGCCTTCTATTTTAGCAATATGGTCTTCGATCAAAACATCGGCACGATACCTTTTTTTTGAATCTTTATTATCAATCAACGGATCATTAAAGGCATCAACATGACCAGATGCTTTCCAGGTTTTAGGGTGCATAAAAATAGCTGAGTCTATACCTACAATATTATCATGCATTTGAACCATGGATTTCCACCAATATTCTTTTATATTATTTTTCAGTTCGACCCCATAAGGACCATAATCATAAACGGCACTTAAACCATCATAGATTTCACTTGATTGAAAAATAAACCCATACTTTTTAGCATGGGATACTAATTTTTTAAATAGATCTTCTGACATTTTTATAAATTTTTAAGGTGGCAAAGGTATGAATAAGGATTAAATTGACAAATTAATAACTTGATTAAAACGATATCGTTAATTATTTTTTTAATTTCTTGAAAAAAAATATAAATTTTTTAGGAAATATAATTTATTATTGTTTATCTTTGCACTCGCTAAATAAGAAGCAAATAAGGTCCGGTAGTTCAGCTTGGTTAGAATGCCTGCCTGTCACGCAGGAGGTCGCGGGTTCGAGTCCCGTCCGGACCGCATAAAAACGACAGTTTTTCAATTGAAAAATTGTCGTTTTTTTTTAATATTTATTGTGAAAATCAATACGGGTAAAATAAAAAAGGCTACCGATACGGTAACCTTTTTGTGGGCGATGAGAGACTCGAACTCCCGACCCCCTGGGTGTAAACCAGGTGCTCTGAACCAACTGAGCTAATCGCCCTTGTATAAAAGCGAGTGCAAAGGTAAAATAAAAATATTTATTTTCAAATAATTTTTTGTTTTTTTTTATTTTAGTAACTATTTCGATAGAATTGTTTTGACTAAAAATTTTGAAATTACTTGTTTTAG
>JALSPK010000005.1 GCA_026986005.1 Saprospiraceae bacterium | reverse complement strand
TACGGGACTTTCTTTTGTTTCAAATAAATTTGAAACGCCATTTAGGACTTGAAAGCATGCGATAGCATGACTTCAAAGCCGGCTTAGTAACTCATCATTTATAATTCATAATTTATTCCTTTTATCTTTTTACTTTTATCTTTTGTCTTTGTATTTCTGTCTTTTGCCTTGTTCAGACATAAGCTGCATAGACTTACCAAGTTTTGGAAACTTGGCAAGTCTTTCGTATTAAAAACGGTGGGGCTTTCTCTTAACCAAACACCTCTTTTTCTATTTTTGAAATGTGCAATAAACTTTCCTGAAAATATGGCTGTCTTCTACCCAATGCAGAATAAAAAAAATGACAAAATGGTCAAATTAAGCGAATTCTGACTTTTTTCTTTTTAAGCTTACTATTATTTAAGTTTTCTACAATGGCATTAGATTTGGATTTTTTTACTGCGACAAAAGCACAATCGTTTTTTAATTCAATCAACCCAAGTTCTTCATGTTTCAATCCTCCTTGCTTAATAAACAATCCTGCGATATCACCTTTTGATATTTTATCTTTTCTTCCTCCTGAAACAAAAATCGTACTCCAATCCGTGTCAAAGGATGTTGGCTTATCCAAAATCACTTCTTGTTTTGCTCCAACGATAAAATCCGGCAACATATCCTCTTCCCATTTGATAACATAAGCTGTACCCTCGCGCAACATCCTTGCGGTTCTACCATTACGATGTTTGAATTCATGTGCTTTAACAGGCAGATGGTAATGTATTATAAACTCAATTTGCGGGACATCAATTCCTCTAGCGGCAAGATCGGTTGCTAGCAGCAATCTATTAGTCCCATTTCTGAATTTAATCAAAGAACGCTCTCTATCAATTTGCTCCATACTTCCATAAAAACAGCCATGACTAATACCTTCAGCTTCTAGGTAATCGCTTATCCTTTTAATCGACTCTCTATAATTGCAAAATATTATCCCCGGCTTCTGACCAATAAATTTCAATAATTTTACCAAAGTCGCAAGTTTATCTTTAACCGGAGAATTCACTACTTTCAAATCAAGTCCTGTGAGTATATCATCACTATAATTTACAAATACCGGATTTTTTAATTCAACAAAATCAGGTATCCTTATATTGGGTGTAGCTGAAGTTAATATTTTCTTATTAAGATTTGGTAAAAGCTCAACAATCTCCATCATTTCTTCTTCAAAACCAATCTCAAGAGATTTGTCAAATTCATCTAGGACAAGAGTCTTTATTTTAATAGTGGAAAATACCTCTCTCCTCAGATGTGCCGCTACTCGACCGGGGGTGCCAATTAATATTGCCGGGCGATTTTGCAAAATTAATTTATCTTTTGAAAAAGACCTCCCTCCATAAACAGCATCAATTTTATACCCCGTACCCATTTCCCTCGCAACAGATTCTATTTGAATAGCCAATTCCCTTGAAGGCACAATTATTATAACCTGAATATGATTTAACCCCCTATCCAACTCCGCAATAATTGGCAATAAGAATGCCAATGTTTTTCCTGTACCTGTCGGAGATGCCAAAATAATCTCTTGATTTGAATGTATAGCAAGCTTAGCATCTTCTTGCATCTGATTCAATTTCTCTATTTTTAGTTTATCGAGAATTTGCTTTTGATTTTTTAAGTTACTTGCCATGTGGACAAAAGTACATAAAAAAAAACTATCTGCAGAACTTTTACCACAGATAGTCGTTCGAATTAACTATTTCAAATTATTAATCAAATTAAACTTTATACTAAATCTTTACAGAATTTTGCATACATATAAATGATCTTACACACATTCATGTCTATAATCATCAAAAGGTAACCTTCACATATCAAATAATTATATTTTTTACTCTAAAAATATTAATTTCAAGAAAAACAGACAAAATTAAATTTCCCAAGCAGCGTTTATAAATAATATTGTATCTACTATACAGTGAGTAATTAGTTCCTCGTTGATGTTAATTATTGTTATATTTTAAAAAAAACTATTAAAAATTTACTCATTAAATAAAATAAATACTATTTTTAAACTTTCAAATAAATCACTCACTTATAAAAAAGTGATTTTAATGAATTTTTAATCCTGATTTTAAATAAGTAAAACATGAAGATTTTCAAGCAAGCATTAATTTTTTTAGCTTTCGTTTTAGTAAGTTTCGGACTGAAAGCACAGGACATTCACTTCACACAGTTTTATATGTCGCCACTTAATTTGAACCCTGCCATGACAGGAGTATCTAATTGCACATCTAGAGTAATTGGTAATTTCAGAAATCAATGGGCTCCGGTACTTAAATCAAATGCGTATAATACCTTTTCACTTTCTTATGACCAAAAAATGCCTGTGGGTAGATATGATTATTTTGGTATTGGAGGTGCATTTTGGGGCGATGTCGCAGGAACACACAACTTTGGTACAATGACGGGAAAAATATCATTTTCCTATTCTAAAAAAATGGGAGGGTATAGAAAAAAAGCTAGTTTCTTAGTTATTGGTGCAGAAGGAGGATTGGCAAGGAGAGGACTGAGTACAGAGAATTTCAAATTTCCCGATCCCAATAACGGACAAATTGAAGTGATAGACAATCCAAACTTTTTCTTTGGGGACTTATCAGCAGGGATTTTATGGTTCACTATGCTTAATGAATATTCTAACTTCTATGTAGGTGCGGCTTTTAATCACTTAAACCAAGCGAACCAAGCCTTTAAAAGATCTGTAATAGACTCGACTACTCAATCCGTTATTAGATCTATTGACGACGTAAATGGCCTTTATTCGAAATTCACTTTTCACGGCGGTGGTGAATTCGAAATACAACCTAAAATAAGTATTTTACCTTATTTTGTTGTCTTTGTTCAAGGACCGTACTTACAAGTTAATGCCGGTACAAGTATGAGATTCGCTTTGGGTAATAGCCGTAAAAATAAACAAGCATTCCAAATTGGTGCTTGGTATAGATTGGGCAATCAATATGAAGGCAAATTGTATAGTGATGCATTCATTATCACTACTAGATTTGACTATCAAAATCTTGGTTTTGGACTTAGCTATGACGTAAATATATCCGAACTTAGAAATGCTTCTTCAGCCAATAACTCTTTGGAATTATCAGTAATATATAATATTTGCGGAGATGAGCATAGAGGAGTATACTGTCCAAAGTTTTAAATTAAAATAAAATAAATAAAAAAGCATCAGTTCGTGAGACCGATGCTTTTTTTATACTTAAAACCTTTATTTGTATTTAATCTAAATATAAATTAATATAAATGTAATCAATATGAAAAGAAGAAAATTATTAAAGTCAATTGGAGCACTAGGTATAATTGGCCTAAGCAGCGCGCTTTTATCATCATGCAAAGACGATGACAACAAAAAAACAAATGTTGTACAAGAGGAAGCAAAATCAACAAAAAACAGACAATTGATGAAGATCAAAGATCCTTCAAAGCCTACAAAAGCTGAATTAAAACACACACCTGAAATCAGTTTGGGAGATAAAGACTCAAAAGGTTTCACGAAGGTTGAGATAACAGTTGGGTCAAACGGAATAATACACCCCACAAAAAAAGATCATTGGATAGATTATCTAAAACTATACAAAGATGGAGTTTTGGTTGGGGAATTAAATATTGAGGCCGGCATGGCAAGAGGATTTTCAGGCTTTAGAGTCAACTTGGACGGGGTAAAATCTCTCAGAGCTGTTATAGGCTGCAACATTCACGGGATATGGGAAAACACTTTGCTGCTGTAGGAGGTCTGTCTATAAATTCATTGAGGTAGTCATATACCAAACCGTTATCTAGATGGTGAAATAGAAAAAGAATTAGTATAATTGTAGCAGTTTGTTATAAGTTAATCTTCTTAACTTATTTTAAAATAGCAAAACAAAAGCATGATGCATTTGTTAGTGCTATATATTGTCAGCATGAAAATACTGCAAATAAAATGAATTTTAAAAATTGTCTGTTTTCGTGTAAGCAATATATATATTTTATGTTTGATAAAATTAATACTTTGAGTAATAAAAAATATTCTTAATGAAATTTGAAGTAGGTAAAAGCTATAAAATTAAGAGTTTCAATGATGATGAGATCGCAGGTAAGCTATTGACTTTAGGTTTCTTACCTGAGACTACAATTTTCTTTACGAGAAAATCTCCTTTTGGAGGTGCTTATTATTTTGATATTAATGGAATAAAGATCGCTTTGAGAAAGGAAGAAGCGGAAGCAATAATAGCAGTTTAGTTTTTGCATTGAATATTAATAAAATAAATGAGTCCAACTACAAAAATATTTAAAGTTGCATTAATTGGTAATCCGAATAGCGGCAAGACAAGTCTCTTTAATTCTTTAACCGGTTTGCATCAACATGTAGCAAATTTTCCGGGCGTAACCGTAGATAAAAAAATAGCAAAATATCAAATTGACAATAACCTCACTATTGAGCTAATTGATTTTCCAGGTACGTATAGTTTATATCCAAATTCAGATGATGAGAAAGTAGTAGCGGAAATACTATCAAACCCGGTAAATGACGACTATCCTGACTCTATCGTCTATGTAATGGATCCTTTTGCTTTGAAAAGGGAAATGCTTTTGTTGACACAACTAAAGGATATAGGGATACCAATTGTAGTCGTATTAACGATGAAAGATTTGGTAGAAAAGAGAAAATTAGATCTTAATATTAAAAAGCTGGAAGAAATAATTGGGAATAAAGTAATTTTTTTCAGTAATAAGACGAAAGCTAACATAGACGAGATACGACTAGCATTAAAACAATCTATAAATAATCCTAAGGACAATCAAAGGTGTTACATGCTTAATAGCGACGAAAAAAGTATTGTAGCAACATTTAGTAATAGATTAAATTTCAATACGGATTATCAAGCTCTATTGCAAATACACCATAGTGACTGGCTCAAATATCAAAACAAGTATTTAAAAAAAGAAATAAAAGAGTACAAAAATAATCACGACTTCAAAAGTCTTTCTTTTCAGATAAACGAGACATTAGACAGGTATGGTTTTTTCAGTAAAGAAATTAGCAAAATCGCAATAAAGGATAAGACAAAAAAAGAAACTATCACAGACAAGATAGATAATGTTATTACACATCGGGTATTGGGTCCGATTATATTTTTTATAGTCATGCTTCTTTTGTTTCAAGCCATTTTCTCGTGGGCAGAATTACCGATGAATCTATTAGAAAGTGGGTTTTCGTCATTATCAACATTTATCAAAAGCAACTTTGCCGAATCTTGGTTTACAGGCTTATTAGCTGATGGCATTATCCCCGGACTTGCAGGAGTACTGGTTTTTATCCCTCAGATTTTTCTTTTATTTTTGATAATCGGACTGCTGGAAGAAATAGGCTACATGTCGCGTGTAGTTTATATGTTTGATGATTTGATGAAAAAATTCGGAATGAACGGCAGGAGTATTATCGCTTTAATATCCGGAGGAGCTTGTGCTGTCCCTGCAATCATGTCCACAAGGACTATAAACAATTGGAAAGAGAGATTGATTACAATAATGGTCACTCCCTTGATTAGTTGCTCTGCTAGAATTCCCGTATACACCCTTTTGGTGGTATTTGCTGTTCCTGACACACACATCGGTGTATTTAATGCCCGAGGATTAGTTTTAATGGGACTATATCTATTGGGTTTAGCAATGACATTGGTATCCTCTATGGTCATGAAATATATAATTAAAAGCAAAGGTCGCTCGTATCTAATGATTACATTACCTGAATACAAAAGACCATTAATTAAGAATATTGCTATTTTTGTAAAAGAAAAAGTAGGAGCATTTGTCTTTGTTGCAGGAAAAATCATATTAATTGTATCTATCATATTGTGGTTTGCTGCAAGCTATGGACCTAGTGGAGCTATGGACACTGCAGAAAAGGACGCAATTGAAATATCAACAGGAAAAAATCTATCTAAGGAAGAGATGTCCAACTTAAAAGCCTCTGAAAGACTGGAGCATTCGTATATAGGTATACTAGGCAAAGCAATTGAACCGGCGATTAAACCATTAGGATTTGATTGGAAAATAGGAATTGCACTTATCACCTCTTTTGCTGCTCGAGAAGTGTTTGTAGGAACTCTCGCTACGATATATAGTGTGGGCTCCACAGATGACGGAATGAAAGTCTCAGAACAAATGGCAAAAGATATTAATATAAGAACCGGTGAGAAAACATACAATCAGGCTGTAGCCTGGTCTTTGCTTTTATTTTATGTATTTGCCTTGCAATGCATGAGTACTATAGCTGTAGTGCGAAAAGAAACAAATTCCTGGAAATGGCCAATAATACAGTTTTTGTATATGGGATTTTTAGCCTACTTTTTCAGTTTTTTGGTCTATAATTTTTTGAACTGAAAATCCTTCTTTCTTGTAATTTTGCATTTTTTCAAATAAACTGTCTATTTTATCATCAACTAATAAAATATCTCTAGAATAATCTCCTAAAAATCCTTCCCCGGTCATCTTATCAAACAAATTGAATATAGAATCAAAGAAACCATTAACATTCAACAATCCAACCGGAGAATTGTGTACATTTAATTGACTTAGAGTAAGTACTTCAAACAATTCATCCAAAGTACCAAATCCACCGGGAAGGGCAATATAAGCATCAGCGATTTCCATTATAACCTTCATCCTCGAAGCCATATCATGAGTAACAATCATCTCATCCATATTTTGATGTGCCACCTCAAGTTCTTTAAGATGCAATGGAATCACTCCAATACATTTACCTCCCAATCGAATCATCTCATCTGCCATTATCCCCATTAGTCCGATGCTGCCACCTCCGTTAATCATCGTCATATCATGTTCCACCATATACTTGGCAATTTGCCTCGCTACTTCACCATAAATATCATTTCTGCCACGTGATGAGCCACAAAATATCGCTATATTTTTCAATTTGGTCATGTTTTTACACTTTTAAGTCTGCAAATATAAAAATATAATGTAATTTACCAAGAGAATTCTATTCCATAATTTTGGCTGCTATAGCGGTAACCATACTTCTAGGTGCAAATCTTTGAGAAAAAACCATCAGTTTATTACTAAATCCGTGAATCGCTACAACTTTTCCGGACTTCATTGATTGATAAACGAACTCAGCCAGGTCTTTAGAATCCGGCTTATTTTTAAATACTTTCTCATTTGCTTTAGATACTTTTGCAAATTCGGATTGTGTAGCGCCGGGACAAATCGCTGTGACAGATACATTTTTTCCCTTCAATTCGAATGCAAGTGCTTCTGAAAAGTTTAACACATAACTTTTTGTAGCACCGTATACGGCAAATTTCGGAATCGGTTGGAATGCTGCTGTAGAAGCGATATTGATAATGTGACCTTCTCCTTTTTGTACCATATCACGTACAAATAGCTTAGTCAGCCTCGTAAGAGTCACTACATTCAACAATATCATATCTGTTTCTTTGTCTATATCAGAGTCCAAGAAACTATCATTTATTCCAAATCCTGCATTATTTATCAATACGTCTACATCAATCCCTTTTGATTTAACTTTATTGTACAATACATCAGCACTATCTATTTTTGATAGATCAAGATTCACTAATTCAACAGATACTGAATACTTGGATTCAATCTCCTTTTGTATCATTTCCAATCTATTAATTCTTCTTGCTACTAATACTAAATTGTAGTTGTTTTCGGCGTATTTATAGGCTGTTTCTTTTCCTATACCACTTGAAGCTCCCGTAATTAAAACTGTTTTCATATTTTTAATTTGTCTTTTGAATAATTTCATCTAGTCTTTGGTCAAGATGTTTTGTTTTTACATTCTTGTCAATAATCCTTTTGTTACGATCAAGGATATATATCATAGGGACACCTCCAACATTAAATTTTCGCAGAAAGTCAGTTTTACCTGATTTATCGGCAAGATTATAATCAAACCCTCCCATCTTTTCCTTTTTCACTCCATCCCAACACCGGTATGTATCTGAACGTTGTCTAGTACAGACCGTGACTAATTTAACTCCTTTTTCTTTATACTTTTTCAATATATCATTCAGGATAGGCATGGCATGTCTACAATGCCCACAACCCGGACGCCAAAATACTAAAAGCATAAATTTAGAATCAACATCCAACAATCTAACACTATCCCCTTTTTGAGAAGTAAAAGTAATATCAGGTATTATTTTTCCTATTAAAGTATTTTCTTTGTTATCAGCTTTATATTGTACATACTCCAGTGTATTAGTTTGTACCCATGGAGCCTTTTCTTTAGTGTAATAAGTTCTCGCAATATGCACATATACTTCATCAAACCACCCCTTATAACTTCTATTGTAGCTTTTTAGAAAAAAAGGTAAATAGTATCTATACATATTACTTTTGAAGCCCATTTTACTGAATAATCTATCAATAGTACTATTTACAATCTCCGGCTTTAGGTGTACAATCTTGTCAAAATAATTAACAATTTCTCTATGCGCAGATGGCAACCTAAAAGTAACAGGATTGCTCAAATCAAGGTTGTCCAAATAATGTTTAATTCTGTAATCCAGTAATTTTTCCTCCAATTCACGCCCTTCCAAGCCATTAAATTTTGGATCTACCCAATCCGATTCACTTTTTACTAATGCAGAGACTACTGTTCCCGGATTGCTATTTATAATCATAAGCCTTTTGTTGTTCATTATCCTATGAATAGAATCAAGCTCTGCCAAATGATTTCCTCTAGACAAAATATTAGCCCTCAATTTTTGTTTTTCAATAGAAGCGATATAGTTATTGTATATCTTATTTTCAATTGATCCCACTACTCTCACTTTACTTTTTCTTCTAAAATCGTAGTAAATATCAAACACATCTTCATTCGGCTTAATTATTATTTTATACATTTGTTTATTTCGTGGTATACCTACAAAATACACACCTGTTTCCAAATCCTTTTCACCTTTAAAAACAAACAATCCTGTCGAATCTCCGGTAATCGTATCCAATAAAACCGGTCTTTCCCCATTTGGATAAGAAATTATAATAGAATTACCATCAAAATTGTTTGCATGAATCTTTATCTCATATTGCCCTGAAAGCACTGTTGTTAATACAAAAAAGATAAAAGTCAATAACCGTTTCATAATATAACATTGTAGTGAATTAATATTTTATATATTTGTTCATCTCATCAACCAAATCTTTTGATCTACTAGCAGCTATTTTTGCAAAATCCCTTGCTCCTGATCCATAAATTATACCTCGTGAAGAATTTATCAACAGACCAAATTCATCAATCAATCCATTGCGTAAAACACCTTCCAAATCACCCCCTTGAGCACCAATCCCCGGAACAAGTAAAAAATGATTAGGTACAATGTCCCTTATTTTCTTAAAATCCTCAGGATGGGTAGCCCCTACTACAAACATCATATTGTTTGAATCTCCCCAAGAAGAAGAAACACTTAATACATTTTCATATAACTTCATATCCTTTGATTCAATATCCAGGTATTGAAAATCAAGACTTCCTTTGTTGGAAGTAAGAGCTAAAAGTATAATCCATTTATTCTTATACTCCAAAAATGGAGAAACCGAATCCACTCCCATATAGGGTGCTACTGTAACTGCATCAGCATTCATACTTTCAAAAAAGGCTCTTGCATACATTTTGGACGTATTGCCGATATCTGCTCTTTTTGCATCTGCAATAACAAAAACATCATCAGGAATCATTTTAATTGTAGACTCCAAATTCTGCCATCCTCCAACACCTTCTGCTTCATAAAAAGCAGTATTCAACTTATATGCTACTGCGTATTCAGAAGTAGCTTCAATAATCATTTTATTGAACTCAAGCACAGGATTTTCAAATTCTTCCACCAAGTATTTCGGTATTTTATTGATATCTGTGTCAAGCCCGACACAGAGCAAGGATTTTTTCCTCCTTATATTTTCAACTAATTGTAATCTTTTCATTATTAAATAGCTACGACATCAGTAATAGCAGGCATATTTTCTCTAACAAACTCCTTTACACTATATTTCAATGTCAGTTCAGCTCTTGTGCAAGTAGCACAAGCTCCTAACCATTTTACTAAAACAACAGACCCATCTTTTATATCGACCACTTTTATATTGCCATTATCAGCAAGCATATGTGGTCTAAGCTTATCCAATAATTTATCAATGGAGTCCAATTGCTCCCTTTTAGTTAAATCCATCATCAATTATTTTTATGTAGTAATTTTCACAACTTTAGTTGGTCCGGCAACTTCATTTCTCAATTGGGTTTGCTTATCAACCGCTGCTGCCAAATCCAAGTAATACTGCCTCACAGGGCTATCTTCAATCAAGACCGCAGGTTTACCGCTATCCCCACCTTCACGGATTGATTCAACAATAGGTATCTGAGCCAATACTTCAGTTCCTCCTTTTTCTGCCAAAACCTTCCCTCCGTCTTTTCCAAACAAGTAAAACTTCTTTTCAGGTGCCTCTTCACATGAAAACCAAGACATATTTTCCACTACACCCAATATCGGTACTTCAACATTATTCATCATAAACATATTCATGGCCTTAACCGCATCATCCAATGCAACTTGCTGTGGAGTGGTCACCATGACAACACCCGTCACAGAAAGCAACTGAACCAAAGACAACTGCACATCACCCGTACCCGGAGGTAGGTCTATAATCATAAAATCCAAGTCGGGCCAGACAACATCTTTCACAAACTGCTTCATTACCCCATCCAACTTAGGACCTCTCAACACAACTGCTTGTTCAGGATTCACAAAGAAACCAATAGACATTGCATGTATTCCATAAGCTTCAATTGGTAATAATTTATCTATTCCGTATACTTTTTTCAATCCCGGTCTTTGTCCTACAAGATTTAGCATCGTAGGAATCGAAGGACCATACATATCTCCATCCAAAATACCAACTTTATACCCCATTTCTTTCAATCCCAAAGCCAAATTAATTGTGACAGTTGATTTACCAACACCTCCCTTGCCTGAGGCTACGGCTATGATATTTTTTACTTGCGGTAATGGATTGCCACTCAGATCAATTAGCGGTTGAACAAAAGTTTTATATTCCTCCTTTTGTTCCGTTTTGGGTCCTGCCGCAGATAGGGACTCCTTTGTCACCATGTTCACGTTTACATTAGCTTCTTTGAAGACTTTTTGAATCTCTTCCATCGCTCTCATATTGAGCTCCCCTTTCATCATCGGTTCAAGGTCATTCACGATTAGATCAAAACTTACATTATTGCCGTTTATCTCTATATTATGAACTTTTTTGGCCGTTATCAAGTCTACACCTGTAAGTGGATCCAAAACTTTTTTCAAAGCATCCAGAACATTTTCTATATTCATTATTGTTACTTTTTATCTATTAATTTATTCAATTCTAATATCTACTGATAAAATTTATCTACCTATAAATAACTTTAGAGTAAACATCTTCGTATAAAAATTGTATTACAATATTATAATAGTATTTAAAATAACTATACTATTGTGCTACGTTTATGGTTAAACACATAATATTTATGAAAGTTTATACAGATATAAATAAATTACCGCATTTTGATTCTTCAGTCATTACCCTCGGGTCTTTTGACGGAATTCATATTGCTCATAAAAAAATAATCGACTTGCTAAATGCCAAAGCAAGAGAATATAATACCAAAAGTGTAGTTATCAGTTTTTCCCCTCACCCAAGAATGGTATTGTCACAAAACGACCCGGATTTCAAGCTACTTACTACTGATAAAGAAAAAATAAAATATCTAGAAGAACTAGGGGTTGACATCCTATTTTTAATCCCTTTTACAGTGGAGTTCTCAAGAATACCTCCCAATGAATATGTAGAAAAATTCATTTACAATTCATTCAAACCCAAAATAGTTTTACTGGGTTATGACCATAGATTTGGTCTAAACAGAGGAGGTAATATTAATCTCATAAGGCAGTATGAGCAAAAATGCGGGTTTAAAGTTTTAAAATTAAGTGTAGAGAAATATAATGATGTACCTATCAGCTCCTCAATTATCAGAAATAGTCTTTTGGAAGGGGATATTGCCACTTCAAACCTTTTATTGGGCAGGAATTACACTTTTTCAGGAACTGTTATCCATGGAAATAAATTGGGTAGAAAGTTAGGTTTCAGAACTGCAAATCTTAAAACTGAACCGCAAAAACTTATTCCTCATGATGGAGTATATGCCTCTATTGTCCACATCAAAGGCAAACAATACCATGGGATGATGTATATAGGTATCAAACACTATGGAGATAACAAAAGAGAAAAAGTAGTCGAAATCAATATCTTTAATTTCAACGATAATATATACGGTGAGGATATTGAAATCGAGATAATTAAATTTATAAGGCCGGGAATAAAATTCACAAGTGAAGAACAAATAGTCACCCAATTAAATGAGGATAAATTATCCGTAGAATCAGCATTTAGCAATTACACTCCAAAAATCACTACGCATAAAAACATAGCTGTAGTAATCTTAAATTACAATGGCATAAAATATCTAGAGAAATTTTTAAATAAAGTATTGCACAGTACCGATTTGCCTATCAGGTATATCATTGCTGACAACGCATCAACAGACAACTCTGTAAATTATATTCAAGACAATTATCCTGATGTGGAAGTGTATGAGATGGAAAGCAACTATGGATTTTCCGAAGGATACAATAGAGCGATAAAATCATTGACCAACCTGGAATTCATAGTATTTCTCAACTCAGATGTTGAGGTAACGGACAATTGGATTGATCCGATAATCAACAAAATGACAGCTGACAAAAGCATTGCAATCGCTCAACCTAAAATACTGGCGTACAATTCTAAAGAAAACTTTGAATATGCCGGAGCAGCCGGAGGGTACATCGATTCTTTAGCATATCCATTTTGCAGAGGTAGGATTTTTGATACTATCGAACAGGACAATGGTCAATACGATGACGATGTGGAAATATTTTGGGCTAGCGGTGCGGCAATGGTGATGAGAAAAGAGATTTTTGATAAAATGAAGGGCTTTGACCCTGCTTTTTTTGCTCATCAAGAAGAAATAGATTTGGCATGGAGGGTAAAAAGAGCAGGGTATAAGGTAATGGCAATGGGTGAAACTAGTGTTTTTCATGTCGGAGGAGGCACATTGTCGTATGTAAATCCTATGAAGACATACCTTAATTTCAGAAACAATATGGTCATGATTCTAAAAAACGAATCGTTTTTAAATATCCTATGGAAATTTCCGATAAGACTGATTCTAGACGGGATTGCCGGAGCAAAATTTTTGAAAGAAAAAAAAATAACATCTGTTTACGCAATAATCAAAGCACATTTTTATGTTTACTTCAATATCATTGGAATAATAAAGAAACGTTTTAAATACAATAAACTAATAAAGAAACACAAAATAGGAAAATCAAGAAAAGCCGGAATTTATAGTGGGTCGATTATAAAAAAATATTATTTATCCGGCATAAAGAATTTTACTGATTTAGATATTTAAAGCCATTAGAGATGAGAAGAAATTCATATGATAAAATATTTGAAGATGATGAGTTGATAGTAGTCAGCAAGGCTTCCGGGGTTTATTCAATTGAACCGCGTCATAAAACAGATGACCCTATCCTCTATGAAGAATTAAAAAAAATTACCCCTGAACTATTTACTGTACACAGGCTGGATAAGGATACTAGCGGATTAATAATTTATGCAAAAACAGCCGAGAGTCACAAAAATCTTTCTGAACAATTTCATGAGAATAAAATAGAAAAGACATATTATGCGTTCGTGGACGGAAATCTCGATTTGGAAGGAGGTGTTTATCTCATAGACATACCGATATTAGTCACTCCAGGTAGATATCAGGTTCAAATAAGCGATAGAGGCAAGCCCTCGCAAACTAAGATACGAATTGTTGAAAGCTATAAAAACTATACTCTGATAGAAGCTAAATTGATAACAGGTAGAACTCACCAAATCAGAGCTCATATGCAATATTTAGGCTATCCATTAATAGTAGATAAACTTTACGGTCATAAAAAAGAACTGTATTTATCAGAAATAAAACGCAAATATCGTCATAAGGGTGACTCTCCCGAAAGACCACTTATAAAAAGACAAACCCTTCACTCAAGAACGCTGACTTTCTATCACCCTGTCACTAATAAAAAAATCAGTTTAGAAGCTCCACTTCCCAAAGATTTAAAAGCACTAAGAAACCAATTGAGAAAAAATCGCTGATGAGTTTCTACTTTTATACTACGCTAACACAGAGTTTTGGAGCATAAATAACATTGTAGCTTAATATAGCCTTATCCGGTAATAGATACATTTCAGCACAAATCTTACCAAATATATTTGGAATGCTGATAAAAAAAAACAAATTTTAATTAAATTTGACTTTTATTATTGAATAGAAAATAATTAAATACTATAAAAATGAAATTTGACTTTAAAAAACTAGTTCCACATTTGATTGCAATTGTGATATTTATACTTATTAGCAGCATCTATTTCTTCCCGCAATTTAGTGGTAAAAAATTGTATCAGGGTGATATTATCAATCATCAAGCAATGGCAAAAGAAGCCCAAGACTATTTTAAAAAAACAGGAGAAGTTACAGCATGGACTAACTCTATGTTCGGAGGAATGCCGACATACCAGATAAGTGCTCCTCAGCGACACAACTACTTAAAACAAGTACGTAAAGTGTTAGAACTTGGGTTTGCAAGACCGGCAGGTTATTTTATTTTAGGTATGATTAGTTTTTACATCTTATTTTTAGTATTAGGATTTGAGGTTTGGTTTGGTATTATCGGAGCTATTGCTTTTAGCTTTTTGACTAATAATATTTTCCTTTATCAAGCTGGGCATATGACAAAATTAGTTGCGATTATGCTAGGGCCATTAGTATTGGCCGGTGTTATTTTGACCTTAAGAAAAAAATATATTTCCGGAGCAATTGTATTTGCAATGGCTATGGGTTTGGAACTTTTGTCCAATCACCCTCAAATGACGTATTATCTAGGCATGGTGATAGGGATATTAGTGATTATGGATTTCGTACAACTGATAAAAGAGAAAGAATTCAAAACAATATCTATCATAACGGGAATATTTTTACTAGGAGTCGTACTCGCCGTTGGTTCGTCTGCATCAAAATTGTGGACAACCTATGAGTACTCTAAAGATACAATGAGGGGAAACCCAATATTAGCATCAGAAGGAAAAGCAAAATCCAGTAGTCAAACAAAAGGTTTGGAATGGGGATACGCAATGCAATGGAGCAATGGGATTTTGGATTTGGTATCGGCTTATATACCCGGTGTAGCGGGAGGAGGTAGTGCAGAAAAAGTATCCAAAAGCTCCGATTTTGCGAAAAAAGTAAAAAGACTCACAAACAGAACTCAAAAATCATATCAAGCACCTCTTTATTGGGGAAGTTTGCCTTTCACCAGCGGTCCTCCATATATGGGAGCCTTGATTTTCTTCCTGTTTGTATTGGGGTTATTTGTAACAAAGGGAAGATTTAGATGGTGGGCTTTGTCCTCAGTAGTATTGTTATTCATACTCTCATTGGGTAAGAATTTTGAATTCTTCAACAGGTTGGTTTTTGATTATTTTCCTATGTACAATAAATTTAGAACACCTAATTCCATACTTGGTATCGCAGGTATACCCTTAGTCTTTTTTGCTATTTATACCCTAAGACATATCGTAGTATCCGAACTCGACACAAAAGATTTTTTCAAAAAACTATGGATAGTTTTTGGTATAATGGGTGGAATTAGCATATTCTTCATAGTTCTAGGTCCATCACTATTTGAGTTTGCCGCACCCGGTGATGCAAGGTATGAGAAATCAGGATTAGTAGGCTCACTGATATCCACTAGACAATCATTGATGAGAGCAGATTCATTGAGAACATTAATTTATGTAGCAATCGGAGTCGGTTTAATCTGGGCATTTGTAAAAAAGAAAATCTCCAAAACAGTATTTTTATCAGGAGTTGGTCTTGTTGTATTACTGGATATTATTCCTGTAGATTTGAGATATGTCAGTCACAATGATTTTGTGAAAAACAGAAAAATAGAATCTTTTTTCAAACCTAGAGATGTTGACAAACAAATATTGAGTGATGAAGATTTATACTTTAGAGTCCTTGATACTTCTATTGACCCCTTTAACAGTGCAAAACCTTCTTATTTCCACAAAAATTTGGGAGGATATCACGCTGCAAAATTACAAAGGGCTCAAGATATGATTGACAAATATATTGCAAAAGGCAATAGAAAAGTCCTCAATATGATGAATACAAAATACATCATTCAAAAGCAAGGAGAAAAGGAAGTAGCCGCTAAAAACACTGATATCTACGGCAATGCATGGTTTGTGAATTCAATAAAAAAAGCAAATAATGCTAATGAAGAGATTGATTTTATAGCAAGTACGGACGTAAAAAATGTAGCTATAGTAAACAAAGAATTTGACAAATATCTAGATGGATTCAATTCAGGCACAACGGGCAATATCTATCTTACTGAATACGCTCCTAACAAACTACAATATCAAACAGAAAGTTCTGGAGATGGTTTTGTAGTGTTTTCTGATGTTTGGTATGGGCCGAACAAAGGATGGCAAGCGTATATAGATGGTCAACCGGTCGATCACATAAGAGTAGATTATTGGCTAAGGGGCATGAAAGTTCCGGCTGGTAAGCACAAGATAGTTTTTGAATTCATGCCAAAATCTTATTATATGGGAGAAAATATTTCATTGATTAGCTCTCTGCTCATGATATTGGCAGGTTTGGGATATTTATTTTTCTTCTTTTATAAAAGAAAAGAGACAGCTAGATAAATACAAAAATATGTTACCGGTACTCACAAGTGAAGAAGTAAGAACATGGGATATATTTACGATAAAAAACGAACCCATCCTTTCTATTGACCTGATGGAAAGAGCTTCTCTAGTATTTGCCAAATGGTTTATGACAAAATACAATGGGAAAAATCCTGGGATATTGGTGATTTCAAGCAAGGGCAATAACGGAGGGGACGGGTTAGCAGTAGCAAGAATACTACATGAAAAGGCATTTGACGTAGATATTTTAATTGCAGATATCCAACCAAAAACATCAAAAGATTTTGATATTAATCTAAAAAGACTAAAAGAAAAAAGAATAAAGTATGAATATTTGGTTGACGACGACATTTTTCCTGAGTTTGACAAATACGATATCATAATCGATGCATTGTTCGGCTCAGGACTATCGCGACCCATTAATGGTTTTTGGGAAAAATTGATATTTGAAATAAACAAATCAAAAGCGAGTGTTTTCTCAATAGATATCCCCTCAGGTATGTATGCTGATAAAATAACTGATGGCATTGCGATAGAATCTGATTATTGTTTGACTTTTGAAGTACCTAAATTAGGATTGTTTTTGGTTGATAATTCCAATTTTATTAAAAATTGGACAAGCAAAAGCATAGGACTCAAACCAAATTATTTAGATAAACTAGAACCTGACACATTTTTTGTCGAGAAAAATGATATAAAACAATTATTAAAGAAAAGGAATAGATTTGATCACAAGGGCAAATATGGACATTCCTTGATAATAGGAGGGCAAAAAGGCATGATAGGAGCTGCTATTTTATCCTCAAAAGCCTGTATAAAAACCGGTAGTGGTCTTGTCACAGCCTTGATCCCTGATTGCGGAAATGATATAATGCAAATATCCAACCCGGAAATAATGACAATGACCGGATATGGTGATGATTATATCTCAGCATTGCCGGATCTAAATAAATTTAGCTCAATCGGAATAGGTATTGGACTAGGCAATCATGCAAAAACAGCTGAAGCTCTAAAGGAAGTTATCGAAAAGAAAAGTTATTCTTTAGTCATTGATGCTGATGCATTGAACATCATTGCTGAAAACAAGTATTTACTTGCACACTTACCCCCAAACACTATCATTACACCTCACCCCGGAGAATTTGCCAGATTGTTTGGCCCAACAAAAAACAGCTTTCAAAGAATAGAATTGCAAAGACAAAAAGCAAAAGAATACGGAATATTCATTATCCTTAAGGGCGCATATTCGGCTATTGCGTCACCCGATGGCAAACTGTTTTTCAACAGTACCGGAAATCCGGGAATGGCAACAGCAGGTTCAGGTGATGTCTTGACAGGAATAATAACCTCATTTTTATCTCAAGGACAATCAGCCTTAAATGCATGCCTTGCCGGCGTATATCTTCACGGCCTGGCTGGTGATATCGCTGCATCAAAATTCAGTCAAAATGCTTTAACGGCTAGTGATATCATCGCTTGTATTGGCGACACGTTCAAAGAAATTGAGGATTGATTTATATCATTACTATAAAAACAAACGTATAATCTAAATTAATTCAATAACTAATGAAGAAAATAGTTATTCTAACAGGAGCAGGTATTAGTGCTGAAAGCGGAATCAAGACCTTTAGAGATGCCGGTGGCTTATGGGAAGGACACGATATAATGGAAGTCGCCTCACCACAGGGATGGGCAAAAAACAAAGAATTGGTTTTGGAGTTTTACAATATAAGGAGACGACAATTGCATGAGGTAAAACCCAATGATGGGCATAAAGTATTGGTTGATTTAGAACAAAAATACAATGCTAAAGTTATTACTCAAAATGTTGACGACTTACATGAACGAGCAGGAAGCAAAAATGTGGTTCATCTACATGGAGAATTGTTCAAAGTCAGAAGTACAGGAATCCCAAACTTGATATACCAATGGAAAAAAGATCTAAATATTGGTGACAAATGTGAGAAAGGATATCAACTAAGACCACATATCGTATGGTTTGGAGAAGAAGTACCGATGATTAACGTGGCAGTCCAAGAGGTAATGAATGCTGATATAATGATCATCATTGGAACTTCAATGAATGTATATCCAGCGGCTGGATTGGTCGGTTCTCTGATGACTGGGAAAAAAATATTTTATATCGACCCCAATCCCAATATATCTTACGAATTGAGCCGTTCAAATAACCTAAAAGTAATTACAGAAAAAGCCTCAACTGGTGTATATAAAGTAGTAGAGGAGCTTCTGAAATAATAGCTACACTTAAAAGCCATATTGTTTAGAACAATAATAATTATGTATATAAACATCAATTAATCTCAATCACTTCTACATTTGAATGACTCCAAAGCTTCAATACATCTTCCAGCAATGATTTTCGTACTACCCAAATCATATCAAGATTATCTCTTTTTATTGCTTTTTCTATAATATCAAACCACCCCTTGCCTTTAAGCTCAAAATGGCCTATTTCATCGATAATAAGCAGATCAGATTCGTCAACAGCCTTTTCTAATACAGATTTACCAAAATCCAAACCTTCTGGCTTAAAGAAAAAACGCCCTACTCTGACATCTCCCTGTTCATTTTTTTGATCTGATAAAAGCATTTTATCACCTGATACCACATCTTCAATTTCAAATCCTAACCTTGAACCATCCCTATCTATACCGTGTGCAATAATACCTCCAAGTTTCAATTCAGGCTTTTCTTCCTTCAACCCTTTCAGTAAGTTTTTTAAATAAGTGGTTTTACCACTACGGGTTTCTCCTGAAATAATGATTATTTTATTTGTATTCTTCATATGTCTTAAAAAACTATTCAACAAAGCATCTGACAATTCAATTGCTCTTTTCAATACTTTAACAGGATTTGTAAACGTAGTCTTGGAAGACACTATATTTTCCAAAAGAAAAGGCACAGCAGAAGACGCTAAACCAATAGTCGAGTACAAACCTGAAAATCCCCTTTTATACATCAAAGCTTTAACAACAGGATTCTTCAACTCGACACTAATCGCAGTAAAAAGCGAGACCATTACAATCGCTCTAGTAATCATCTTCACTCCCACCATGAGTCCCTCATAACTATCATGCCAAAAAACAATAGAAAATAAAATCACAATTACCAATTGTATCCAAAAAACAGGTTTTGATAGTCTTCGCAATGATTTACCATAACGATACAATAACAATCCCAATAAAGGAACAATAAATATCAATACAGACACAAAAGGAATATACTCCAAAGCAACCAATGTACTTATTAGCGTGATAAAGTAAACAAAAATCAATATAGAGTTAAATCTAAAATTATTTGTATTAAACAATTCATACTCTTTATCAGCATCAAAATCAATATCTGTAGCAGCGATATTTGTAGTATTATTTGACAAACTCCTCCCTACCCTGACACCTATATAAGCAGTAGCAAAACCCAGTACTGTATATATAAATACAACTATTATCAATAGTTGGTTGACAGGAAGGTTTATATGGGTTGTTTTTAGCATGACAAAATACATATTTTCCAAAAGCTTCACAATATCAAACCCATAAATAATCAATATACTAATAACCTTATGTATAATTGCAGAAAACATTGAAAGCACTCCTGCCAAAGCAAAAGCCAAATATGTCCTACCAAAAAACATCAATGAAAATTGAAAAATGAAGGCTTCCACCAATATTCCAATTAACGGACCAAGAATAATGGACGTAGGCATCATCGAGCGCATCAAAGCACAAATAATACCAGCCTTTAAAAACAAATATTTATCATTCCATTTGTACGAAAATCCTATCAGCAAAACCAAAGAAAAAAAAGTCAGAAATGTACCCGCAAAAGGTATACGAAGATTGTGTAAAAATGTACCAAAGATAATTTCAAAGGATGCCCATATACTGCCAATAACAGCAGCTTTTAACCAAGAATCATTTGTTGCTTTTAGCATTTAGATATTTTTACCCCAAAAGTAATCAAAGATTATTTATGAGACCATCTAAGCATATAATATTTTTATTATTTTGTCAAAATGCAAATAGATGACATATGTTTT
>JALSPK010000004.1 GCA_026986005.1 Saprospiraceae bacterium | reverse complement strand
ATCAGCACTGTTTTTGCAAAAATATAGCTTTGAGCCATATATTTTAAAACTGAAATTTTCGGAAGTTATAAATTTATTGGAAACAGATATAAATAATCAAAGGAACTTTATTAGGCAAATCTTTGTTTACTTCAATGAAATAGTGGAGATAAATCTGGATGAATTGAAAAAATTATTGGAAACTTTTTCACCGAATGCCAAAAAAGAAATTATGACAACTTATCAATTAATAAAACAAGAAGGAGTAAAAGAAGGATTGGAACAAGGTTTAGAACAAGGTTTAGAAAGAAAAACAGTTGATGTTATCTTAAAAGGATATAAAAATGGAATATCCATTGACAAACTTGCAATAATCACAGGTCTAAGCGAACAAGAAGTACAAAAGATAATACAAAAGCATAGTAATTAAAAAAATCTACCTTGCAATCCTTACTACAAAAAAACTACTCGGATCTCGGTATTGACTTGAATTTTGTCAGTAGCGGTACTTCGGATTTGGGTTTGTCGGCAGGTAATAATGATGTGGAAACACACAGATATTACTTCACTTCCGACCATATCGGTTCGAGCAATGTGATCACAGACGCCTCGGGCACACCGGTACAACAGATAGAGTATATGCCGTTTGGAGAATCGTATGTGGACTGGCGCGAGCTCTCGTGGAACACTCCCTACCGGTTTACCGGCAAGGAACAAGATCCCGAAACAGGGTTGTATGATTACGGAGCAAGATATTACGATGCCAAAATTGGCAGATTTATGAGCGTGGATCCGCTGGCGGCAGATTTTGCGAGTTGGACACCATACCATTACGTACATAATAATCCGCTTAGATATACTGACCCTAATGGGTTGAGTGCGGACGATATAATTATTAGAGGATCGGATGGAAACACTTTTAATTGGACTACAGGGGCAACTTATGATGGGGAAGATGAATTTATTAAACAAACAGTCACAGCTCTAAACGCTTTGGGAGCAAATGCAAATACAGCTAATTTTTCATTTAAGGGAAGAAAAGCTTCAGGTGTAAACTTTGAAGGAAATGCGGTTTTAGATTATGCTTCTGGCGGATCAAAAGATTATCAAGATGTATTTATCAAACATGCTGATAATAATCCAGCCGCACCAGGTGAAAATCAGCATATAACAGGTACGATTTATTGGGATCCCTCTCGTGGAATTGCGGAGGAAGGATTTAATGGTGCGGAAGGAGGCGGAGCCTTCCCTTCTATAGGGGAGCTTGTACATGAAATGGGGCATGCTGCTCTATTCAATGAATTTGGTGGTGAAGATTGGCAAGACAGGCAAAGCATATTTGCAAATGAGGAGCAGATGATAATTGATAGACTTGAAAAGCCTGCGATGCAATCTTTGGGGTTTGGCTATCGAACAGGACATAATACATATAGCAGTCGTAGCCAATTATTAAAAAATTTTTCTGGGTCTATAAAAAACAGACTCTCTTTTGTGGGGTCATACTATATTCCTACTCCATCACCAATAAAGTTAATGAAATAATGAAATATGTTTTTATTTTAATATTTGTGATTTATTCTACTACAGTCTTCGGACAATTTTATAAATGTGATTCTTTATTCATCAATAGTACCTGTGGCGGACCATTTGAAACTGAAGGTATCAAAACAACATTTGATTTTATTAAAAAGTTTCACCCAAAACAAATTCGTTTCTATTCGGATAGAGCTGATTTAAAATCTATTAATTTATGGTTGAATGTTGATACTTTCATGATTTTTAATAAGGACTCTGACGAAATAAAAATTATATTCGGCAAAAAAAAGTTTAATCCTGATAATATATTTTACCCAAAAACAAATGATGAAAGTTTTAGTAGAATAAGGGAATATTCGAACGATACACCTTTTGGAGTTATTTCTGAGGATACCACCGTTACTTATATAAAATCTATTACGATTAACTCAAGAAGTATTCCTAAACACGCCTTTATAGATCTTCTAAATCCGAATAGATATAAAACCTTTTTTTCTGTCAAGCCAATAAAAGTCTACAAAAGCAAGAATAATAAATATATATTCATTTACATTTTCGGATCGGTTGACAATAAGCTAATGACCTTTAATGAATCCATAGAATTTAGCTATATGGCAAAGATAATTATTACAAGTAAAGGATATTATGTAGATCGTATTGTAGAACCAGGAATAAAATTACAGTATTTTGGTTTTGGCGAATGTCCATATTTTATTGGATTTTAAATTAAAAAAAGTCACGCTAATTTTTCCTGTAAGGAGTTGCTTTGAGCATCTTTCAGCATCAAGTCAAGCATATAAAGAATCCTGTCCTTGTGGACGGGAATTACTTTTTGTAGCACTTCAAGTCAATACAACATTTTTTTTCTTTGAGTAAGACGGTAGTATCACCTACCAAATAGTTCAAAGAAACATCCAGAGCTTCGACAATTTTTTTGGTGATGTCCACAGATGGAGTACGTTCGCCACGTTCGTAGCGACCTATAATAGAGGCAGATGTGCCAATGTGCTTGGCTACTTCTTCTCGCTTGATGCCCTTTTCTTCTCTTACTATTTTAAGTCTATTACCGAAATCCATATTCATAAGATGCCATATTTTACCGTTCTGTGAAGGTTTTAGCAAAAATACAGCACATTTTGGTTAAAAACAAATCCGAAAGTTTTGTTTTTGATTTACCGTTTGTTCGCATTTTTGATCAAACTGTAACATTCAAGAAGTTTAAACTTTTTTTCAAATGGAAATACAATACATAAAACAACGCCTCACAATGCCAATAGTACTACACTACTACGGCTTAAAAACCGATAAACAAAGCCGTTTAAACTGCCCCTTCCACGAAGACAAGACCCCGAGCTTTCAAGTCTATTACAAAACCCAGACAGCATATTGCTTCTCGTCCAATTGCAAAACCCACGGAAAAAGTATAGACGTGATAGATTTTGTGATGCACAAGGAGAACTGCACGAAAGCAGAAGCGATCAATAAATGCAAGGAGATTTTAGGCTATCAGAAACCCGATAGAAAAGAACGCTACCAACCTGATTTGAGCAAAAGCCAGTTCCTCGCCAATATGTACAAGTACTTCAAAAATGCGGTACACAACTCAAAACCAGCCAAAACCTATTTGGAGCAAAGAATCCTGGCTCTACCATTTTGAATAATATGCCTAAGTTTTCTGGTTCACCACATCAAGTAACCAGTCAAATGATGCAGTACAACCGTAAATGGTTATTGCAACAAATGAGAAGTGGTAGACCAATAATGGATATCGGGTTAGACCCAACAAGGGGAGCTCCAAGTATTTTCTATCAGATGGAACAGAGATTGATTAATAATTATTTGAAACTTCATCCAAACGCATTTAAAGTAATAAAGCCATGATAGAAGGAAGTCAATATGTAAAAACCGTAGAGTTGTTTTATTCCTTTCTTGAATCGGAGTTTGGTTTTAACAAAGCCAATGAAACAATTAACGGGAACGCTTTTTATGATGTTGAGTACAGAAGTGCAGAGAAGGTAGTTTCTATCTCTTACGAAAACATAGAAGCTCACTTAGAGATAATTGTATTCAAATTATTGAATGGTAAAATGCCAGATCATGATGATAAATCTCAAACACTTCATCTGAACCGCCTTAATCGATTGGTAATGCAGAGAGTAAGTAAAGATGAAATAAGTTCAAATGCTCAATACTTTTCAGAGTACAATGCAAAAGACGAACTGGAACGGAAATTACTGAAAGGAGCAAAAGAACTGCGGTTGTGTTTAAGGCATTTTGACCAACTGCAGATAGCATAAAATCAAAGCCTCTAAGAAATCAGGAGCTTTTTTGTTAGAAGTTGATCTTGCCATCCAGCAGGTCTTCCATCCGTTTTTTAGTTAGTATCGAATCAATGATTTCAATCAAGGTATTTTTTTATCTTTACTAATAATATTACCTTTGCTTTAAAGTTAGTCGTAAACGTATGGCTATAATGCCAGAATTGGTAGGTTTATAAGTGCGGATCCGCTGGCGGAAAAGTACCCCGGCTGGAGTCCATACGCTTATACGCTTGATAATCCGGTGAGGCTGGTGGATATGGATGGGATGGAAGCAGAGGATTGGTTTGTAAATAAAGAATCAGGAGCATTGGTATATATTCAAGGAGAAAAAGAATTAAATAAAGAAACTGCTACTCAAGCGTTTGGCAAAGAAAATGCCAATCTAATATTTAATAATACTAAGAATGATTATAAAAATTGGGAACGCTTGGGGGATGATACAATGTTTGATACTCCGGAATAATAAGGTAAGTGAAAATGGAAATGATTTTAAACCGGAAAGTGTAGCAGAAGATTTTGCTAAAAGTAAAGGGTATAATATTGCAATAAAAACAGATGTTACTGAAGCTATTAGCTCCCAGTTTATAGGTGATTCTGATAATTCAGTTCATACAGTACATAATGATCCGGTTGAAAAAGTTATTCATAATCAAGGATATATTTACATCATTCAAAATACTAAACAGAATGATAAAATAGTTGGTGATATAGATGTAAACATATCTGGAAAAGGTTGGGATAAAACGGAATATAGAGTTATTAAAATTGAAATAGGAAGAAAAAGGGATTTTTCAGGAAGCAATAAAATACACAAAATAAAAGGACCTATAGATATTCAAAATGAGAAATAAAATAAATATATCAATGCTTGCATTTATTTTTTTATTTGTTTCATGCGTGTCAAATAATGAAAGTACATATTATAAAAATTTATTAAAAAGATATCCTCGAGTTTTTATTGACCATTTTCCTAAATCAATAAGAAAAGGTCGTATTCATGTCACGGAAACAGGAGAATATGATGTTTCAAGGTTTTTTTTAATAGTAGATTCGATTTATAATATTCAATCTTTGGCTAATAGTCTGAAAACAACAACCAAAGTCATTTACCATTCTAATGACACATGTTTATTTATAGTTAATAAGTTTACCACAGAAAAGAATTTAACAATAGACAAAAAAGCTGATAAAAATGATGTTAAGTTTTATTTTAATTCTAAATGCTTGATAAATAAATTTCCAGTTCCAAATTTTTGGGGATTGTATGAGAATCCAAAAACTGCTTGTAATTTACCTGAGGATTTTATTATTTATGTTTTAGATTCAAAAAAAGGTAAGTTTTGGGATAAAAATCATCGTTCAAATGGAATATATATGCCGGAATATTGGAAACATGGGTACTCAAAAGGTGTTGCAATTAATGAAAAGACCCAAGAAATTATCTATTGGTTTGTTTTATGGTAATAGAGGCAGAATTAATACTTTTTTGCTCCCCAAAACGTTATAAATAAATACCGTTACAATGGTAAGGAGTATGTATAGTGTCTGTCCATAAAATCATTAAAATTTAAAAATAATCTTTTTGCGATATTTTTACTTTATTCAAATTTCTGATGCTAAGGCATCACTAATTCTCAGAAAGACAAAAGTCTCATCAAAAATCTTTGTTTTTAAATAGTTAAGCACCTTATAGACAAACACTATTGAAGATTATGGAATCGGATTGTATGATTATGGAGCTAGGTAGTATAATGCTGCTGTAGATAGGTTTATGAGTGTGGATCCGTTGGCGGAGAAGTACCCCGGCTGGAGTCCATACACTTATACGCTTGATAATCCGGTGAGGCTGGTGGATCGGGATGGGATGGAAGCGGAGGATGAATGGGAAATCATTATCAATAAAGACGGCACTTCTTCCACACGTTGGATAAGTGACAGAGG
>JALSPK010000003.1 GCA_026986005.1 Saprospiraceae bacterium | reverse complement strand
CAGTATTATTCCTCGCTTCACCATGGGGAAAAGACAGTACTGGTACATTAGTGAGAATGGTAGATAGTCCAAATTTTTTAGTTCCTGCTGATGGTCAATGGCATGAATACACATTTGATTTTGCTGCCAATATTGGACGTCCATTGTGGAATGGAGAAATACCTCCCGGAGATTTCAGCCAAATAGAAGCGATATTATTTGAAACAGTAAAGTATCCGGGTAAATATAAACTATCATTTCAAATGGATGATTTTAAGTTGGGGCAAGCTGCTGTTCCACCTACTGTTTTGACTACATATACTAACTATTTTTCACAAGACGCCGACATGGATCTTTGGTTGGGAAATACAGGAAAACATCCTGACGGTACACCAATTTTTACAGTAGAGCAAAAGGATGGACATTTGAATTATACAGTTGATCAAAATGCATTTTGGGATGGACAATTCTTCAATTTTAAGAAGAATAAAAATATTGTATTTGATTTGACAGAAAATGGATTGATGAGTGTCAGATTAAATGTAGCACCGGGAGCGACTTATGATAGTGTAGCTGTAGATTCAGTATTATTCCTCGCTTCACCATGGGGAAAAGACAGTACTGGTACATTAGTGAGAATGGTAGATAGTCCAAATTTTT
Source organism: Saprospiraceae bacterium (assembly GCA_026986005.1). Lineage (GTDB taxonomy): Bacteria > Bacteroidota > Bacteroidia > Chitinophagales > Saprospiraceae > JADJGA01. Next base: position 63,825 of record JALSPK010000003.1, on the reverse strand, counting down.
TAGTTCCTGCTGATGGTCAATGGCATGAATACACATTTGATTTTGCTGCTAATATTGGACATCCAATGTGGAATGGAGAAATACCTCCGGGAGATTTCAGCCAAATAGAAGCGATATTATTTGAAACAGTAAAGTATCCGGGTAAATATAAATTATCATTCCAAATGGACAACTTCAAGTTAGGAGCATCTGCTGTTCCTCCACAATTGTTGACTGGATATGAACAAGATTTTTCTAGTGATGTCAATATGGATTTATGGTTGGGTAATAGAGGTACACACGATGATGGAAGTCCTATAGTAACTGTGACACAAGAAAATGAAGAGTTGAATTACTCAATAAAACAAAAGAACTTTTGGGATGGACAATTCTTTAACTTTGCTGATAAAGATAAAATAGCATTTAATCTAACAGATAATGGATTGATGAGTGTGAAATTAAATGTTGCAACTGGTGCGACATATGATGGTGAGGCTGTCGATTCTGTATTATTTTTAGCCTCTCCTTGGGGTTCAGACAGTACAAATACCCTAGTAAGAATGGTAGATAGTCCAAATTTCTTAGTTCCTGCAGATGGGCAATGGCACGAGTACGTATTTGATTTTGATGCAAATATTGGTAAACCAATGTGGAATGGTGTAATACCTCCCGGGGACTTTAGTTACATCGAAGCGATATTGTTTGAAACAGTAAAATATCCCGGCAAGTATGAACTGTCATTCCAAATGGATGACTTTAGACTTGGGGATAAAGTATCTGTTGGGGTTAATGATATTATTGTAAATAATTTTAATATCTATCCAAATCCAATTGAGAATACGGTAAATATTTCTTCAGAAGATAAGATCTACAATATTACAGTTAATGATATGTTAGGAAATACATATATTAATAATGCTGTGAAAAACTTATATTCTGAAAAATTAAATACAAAAAATTTAGTAGCAGGTTCATACATTATAAGTGTGTATACAGAAAAGGGTGTAAGTTCTAAAGTTATGATTAAAAAATAGTGAATGTTTTTAATAGTGAGAAGGGGGGCAGTAATGTCCCCTTTTTTTATTTTAATTAGAATAATAACTAAGTTTTATTGAAATAAGTAACATGTTTATAATATAAAAATCTTTGATGACTTAGTTTGAATTTTTGCGAACTAGCGTGAAATTGAGGCTATATCATAAATTAACTTTATGAGAAAATATTCTTTTTAGTATGAAATTTTATTAAAAAATTTGGAGAGTATGGATTTTAATAGTACCTTTGCAATCCCTAAGAAAAAGAATGGTTGAATTAATGAATCAATATTGAATTCTTTTTATGATTTTAGGGATTAATATCGCGGGGTGGAGCAGTTGGTAGCTCGTCGGGCTCATAACCCGAAGGTCGCAGGTTCAAGTCCTGTCTCCGCTACAAAACAAGCCGGTTTTTTGACCGGCTTTTTTTATTATCTTATGTATATTCTCTTTTTTATGAATATAGGATATTATTATCTTTTATTTCTATCAATTCTAAATAATAAATAATATTTGTTAATTGAATAATTTTATTTCGATTTTATCCTTTAAGTATTATATTTGTCACTATCAAATTTTGAATTATAACAAATAATATATTTTGAAGAGATTTCCGTATGTAGATAGAGATATATCCTGGTTGCACTTTAATTATCGTGTGTTGCAAGAATCTAAAGATAAAAAAAACAATCCATTACTTGAGAGATTGAAGTTTTTGGCTATATATTCCAATAATCTTTCTGAGTTTTTTAAAGTAAGAGTTGCCCATCATAAAAGCTTGATAGGTCTACGCAAAAAACTGAAAAAACAGCACCATTTAGAATCAAAAAAGGTTTTAGAACATTTGTTGAAAATGGTGAATGAACAGCAATTGGAGTTTACTGATATATTCGAAAATCAGATAGTTCCTGAATTAAAACAAAATGGTATTGACATAAAGAAAAGACTGGAGTTAAGTCCAAAGCAATACGTTTATATAGAGGATTATTTTAAAAATCATTTATTGCCATATGTACAGCCAATGCTATTAGTGGGTAAAAAGATTAAACCTTTTTTAAATAATGCTGCGTTATATCTTGCAGTTGAATTAGAGGACAAAGAAGATAAGGTAATTAGATATGCACTTGTACAGATTCCTTCTGATAAAATATATCGCATTGTGATTTTGCCACCATCCAATCCCGAGATGCATGATGTGATTTTTCTTGATGATATTATCAGACACAGTATCAAAGATATATTTCCGGGATATAATATTATCCAATCTTACTCTATAAAACTTACACGTGATGCTGATTTGTATATTGATGATGAGTTTTCCGGAGATTTAGTTGAGAAACTTAAAAAAAGCCTTAAAAAACGCAAGGTAGGACCTCCGGCAAGATTGGTTTACGATAGGCAGATGCCAAAAATATTCTTAAAGTACTTGATGAATGTATTTGAATTGGGGTATTTGGATATAATTCCGGAAGGAAGGTATCACAATAATTTTGACTTATTCCAATTTCCTGACTTTGATAAGGAGTATTTGAAGTTATCTGCATTAGTCCCTTTACCAATTAAGGAGCTAGAAAATACAGATTTAATTTTCAATAAGATAAAACATAGAGATTATTTATTAAATGTCCCGTATCATAGTTATGAATCTGTAATTAGGTTCTTTGAAGATGCTGCTGAAGATGATACTGTCACTCACATTAAGATTGTACAGTATCGTGTAGCTGGCAAATCAAGAATTATGAACGCCTTGAAGAAAGCGGTAAGTAAAGGCAAACATGTTTCAGCCTTTATTGAATTGAAAGCAAGGTTTGACGAAGAGGCTAACTTATCTTGGACTAAAGAGCTTAAAAAAGTGGGCGTACATGTTACGACAAGCTTTCCCGGCATTAAAGTCCACGTAAAGTTAGCCCTTATCATTAGGCAAACGGATTTAGGTGAAGAAAAATACGCTTATTTGAGTACTGGAAATTTTCATGAAGGGACAGCTAAGATTTATTCTGATTTCGGTCTTTTTACTTATGACACTCGCTTGACGGAAGAAGCTGTAAAGGTTTTTTCCTTTCTTGAGAATAAAGTTATTCCTCGAGATGGATTTAAACATCTGCTAGTTGGACAATTCAATATGCGTCAAGAACTAGTTAAGATGATTGAGCAAGAGATACAAAATGCAAATGAAGGGAAAGATGCTTATATCATATTAAAGATGAATAGTATACAAGAGCCGAATATGATTAAGTTGTTGTATAAAGCTAGTAGGGCAGGCGTGAAGATTGATCTGATAGTTAGAGGTATTTGTTCATTGGTGTCCGGCGTTAGTGGTGTTAGTGACAACATTGCAGCTATTAGTATATTGGATAGATATTTAGAACACGCTAGAGTATTTATTTTTGGAAATGACGGAGATGAAAAAATGTATTTGTCCTCTGCTGATTTTATGGGAAGGAATCTTTATAGAAGAGTCGAGACGGTATTTCCCATATATGATATTAAAATAAAAAATACGATTAGAGATATAATTAATATTCAGTTAAAAGATAATATTAAAGCAAGGTATTTGGACTTTAAACTGTTAAACGAGTACGTTTGTAATGATAGTTTTGCAATACAATCTCAAAATGAAACTTATTATTATTTCAAAAGGATTCATAAGGTCGATGTCTGATTTATATAACAAAAAATAATAAAATAATGGTACTTGCAATAGATATTGGAAACACAAATGTTGTTATTGGTCTATTTGACGGAAAAGAATGGGTTGAGACATGGCGCATTGAATCTAAGAAAAATGAAAATTTGTTGTTTTATAGCTATAAGATTAATAATTTTTTGTGGGAGGCCGGTATAGACGTGAAAGATATTGAGTTGAAAGTGTTTAGTACTGTCGTACCTGACTTGAAAGATTTGTTTTTTGAACTGCTTGAGAATCTCAATGATAGTAAATTGGTTGTTGTGGATAAAAATGTTTTTGATAAGCTAAGAATAGTGATAACAAATCAGGATGAAATAGGTGCAGATCTGGTGGCAAATGCTGTAGGGGCTCATTATTTATATAGTGAAAATATCATTATAATTGATTTTGGTACTGCCTTGACTTTTACGGTAATCAATAATGCCGGATTATTGATCGGTGTGAATATTGCTCCCGGTTTGAAAACAGCTATTAATGCTCTTGTAGGGAATACGGCACAGCTACCCAAAGTAGATTTGATAATGCCGATGAACCCTGTTGGTACGAATACTGTAGAAGCTATTCAGAACGGAGTGTTAATAGGTTATGTGGGATTGGTTAAATATATGATTAAAGTAATAAATAGTCATCTAGAGGAAGACTTTAAAGTCGTTGTTACCGGTGGACTTTCCCAAGTAATAGCTCCTCATATTGGGGCTATAGATTACGTAGAGCCAAATCTCACGTTGTATGGATTGAAATATATTGCGGAGTCACTTTAATTATTTTTTAGGACAATCTTTCCAAACTGCTTTCCTTCTTCCATTTTTTTCAATGCGATATTTATGTCTTCTATATTGTACAAAGAATCCAAAATCGGTTTTATCTTGTACTTATTCACAAATCTAAGCATTTCTATGAAATCTTTTTCTGACCCCATTGTCGATCCTAATAGAGTGGCTTGTTTCCAAAATAATATTTGGGGGCTTAGATTTTGGATATTGCCTTGCGTGCCTCCGTAAATAACAATTCTACCGCCCGGATTTATTAGTTTTAGATAATTGTTGAAAGTAGTTCCTGCAGCACTATCAACTATAATGTCGATACCTCCTGATCTATTTAAAAGATCTTTATGCCAATTTTCTCTAGTATAATTGATTCCGTCTTTAGCTCCTAAAGAAATAGCTTTTTCTATTTTTTTATTACTACTTGAACTTACATATACCTCCAGTCCGGTAGCTAAAGCAAATTGCATTGCAAACAATGCTACACCTCCACCAATACCTGAGATTAGAATTTTTTCTTTTTTCTGGATTTTTGCTCTGGAAAATAAGGCTCTATAAGCAGTCAATCCCCCCAAGGGCAAAGCCGCAGCCTCAAAATCTGTCAAATGCTCCGGTTTAGGATGAATATATTTACTTTCGGTGTAAATAAAATCTCCAAATGTACCATTGTCTGGTAAGCCTAATATTTTAAAATTTTTGGATTGTACATTTTCATTAAAACCCCAATTTTGTCCGGGATTAATAATGACTTTTTCGCCTCTATATGTTCCAATTCCATCGGAACCTAATACTATTGGGTATTTTATTCCGGCATATTGACCTTTTATTATCCAAAGGTCTCTATGATTCAAAGCTGATGCTATCAGTTTGATTTTTACTTTGTTTTCTTCCTTTTTCAAAACAAACTCCTCATAAGAGGGTGGTGTATATGCCTGTTTTAATATAATTGCTTTCATTTTTTATGTTTTTCATTCAATTTCAATAAGAGCCAATCTCTTTTTTCCATCCATTTTAATAACAAAAGGTTTTTTGAAACGTATATGTTTAAAGTATTTATTTTCTTGAATAATATTGACGCTATCTAACAGCTCTAAATTCAAATAACTATTATCACCTATCATGATTGAAAAGTATGCAATGTTTAAACTTGTTAGATTGTGAAAAAAATGCGAACCATATGAAGCATCAAGAGGAAAGCCATCCAAATCTGTTTCGACTATTACTTTTGCCCCACTAATTTGAGGCCACGTGACCGGAATACCCAAAAATCTATCTCTTGTACCCCAACGTCCCGGACCTATCAATACATATTGTTTGCCTTGTTGAACCATAGTATCGTTAATACTGCTTATTTCATTTACCATTTCATTTGTTTTGGTATTGTCAAAAGCATCCGGTTTAACAAAAACAATGTCTCTCAGATAATCAATCTTGCCGTTTCCCATTATTTTTTCCGAATACAGAATAGTTTTTTCTTTAATGATTTTATTTGCATCAATGGAATAGTCTTTGACAGCTTTAATCAAAGGTTTTACCTGTAATAAATAAAATGTTGGTTTTTCATCTAGGTCGACTGCAAATTCTATCTCTACAGGAGTCCCAAACGATTTTTCGAAAACACCGAGCAAATAATTTAGTACATCAGCTAATGGAATATATTCTGTTTTAAGAATGCTTGGGAAATTAACAACAATTGGACCTTGTCTATTTGCTCCGGGGTAAAGTCGAAGATTATTTACATCATAAACAGAGACACAATGTGTAAGAGTGTTGTGACTTCGAGCATCATATATATCCACTTTCTTAATAGTTTCCATCGCGCCTTTGCTTAAATCATATTCTTTCTTATCCGTATCTAAAGCGTAAAAATATGTTTGTGTGTATTTAATTTGATCTTCAAATGACAAGACCTGTATTTGAGGATACATGGGTGAAAACCTATAAGCATTCTCTCCATTGACAACGTACATTCCCAGACCGAAAGCGATAACAGAAAAGCCGTCTTCAGGTTGCATATTGGCAAAAGGATAAAAATTGTATGATTGTGCTACACCACTAAAATGAGGATAATACAATCCATTGTGGTTTTTTCCTACCAATTCTTGTATGACAATTGCCATTTGTTGCTCTTCAATTCTCTGGTCTAATGCTTTGGCATAGTTTAAAGCTTTTTCTGAAAAAACAGAAGCAAACACTAATTTTATCGCATCTTGAATTTGGATGAATCTAACTTCAATGTCTTCGTGATTATTAGGAATAACATAGGTCTCGAAAATCCCGGCAAAAGGTCTTGAAAGACTATCCTCAAAGGAACCGGAGGATCTTATTGCTAATGGTTTTGTGAAGCAAGTTATTAGTTTTTTCAATCTGCTTTTCAATAAGTCACTCAATTCATTAGCTAAAAACTTTTCTTTAACTTCTCCATATGAAGGTATGTTATTATTGGTCAGATCTAAATCAATATTAGTAATAAATTCTTCAAATTCCTTAACTCCGATTACTGCTGTCTTTGGAAGTTTGATGATTATATCCGAAAACTTATTTTCTAATTTGAATTGATTGAATAAAGAATTTGCAAAAGTTAAACCTCTGCCTTTACCCCCATAAGCACCATTGAACAAAGATACAATATTGCCTTCTGAATTGCATTGATCAGATTCAATGGGTAAAACATTACCCTGAGATTTTTCGTCGGCATAATTTTTTATAGTATTGAGAAGAAACTCTCTTATTTCTGTAGGTGATGTAAAATCTGATGTCTTTTTTAAATTCAGTATTTTTGCTAATAGTATTTCGCTTCTGGCGAGTAACCATTGCGAAAAATCATCTTTGTGCGCATGGTACATGATTGTCTCATCTGATACGGATTTTATCATAGCTTTGAACTGCTTGATTGATTTTGCCTTTCCTATTTTTTCTCCATCTTTGTTTTTGAAAATAAAATCTCCGAAATTTAGATTTTGCACAACTTTTTTTCGCAATTCTTTATTTAAAAATTCTGTATGCTTATGAATAAATTCTACTTTTAGTTCCTTTGCTTTGTCTTTAGCTCTGTCTTCAGAAGAGATGACTATCGTTGGCAATTCTTTTTTATGTTTCTTTATCTCTTCGATAAGTTCAAACCCTGCGTTCAAATTTATTTTATTGTCTTTTTCAAACCTGACATCTGTCAATAAACAGTAAAGATAGTCCTTATACTCATTGAACAGTTCTATTGCATCCTCATAATTCCTTGCTAAAATCACTTTTGGTCGGATTCTTAATTTAAGCACCTTAAAAGCATTGTCTGTAGATATTTCTTCTATTACTTTGTTTGTCTGGTCAAATATAATTTTGTATATGCTTGATAAAAAGGCAGAATAATAGATCGGTTTATCTTCAACTAAAAGAATCAATCTTACCGACCCTATTTTTGTGTCGTTCTTGGCATTCATTTTGTCCTCAAGATATTTGATCATGGCAAAGAATATCTTTGTCTCTCCATTCCATTCAAATATCATATCAATGTATCCTGTCGGTAATTTTTTTACAAAATATTTTTCATAAGTTCTGTCATGAAGCAGGAAAAATATTGGTTTATCAGGGTACTTTTCTTTTATTTGCTTAGCCAATTCCATCGGTTGATCTTTATCTAACCCAACCATCAAGATGATGAGATCTATTTTTCTTTTTTTGAAATGCTTACAAACATCTTCAGAAAAAGAAGCCCCGGTTATTCGAGGTAATGATGACAAATTAAGATGACCATATTCATACAACATAATTTCGGAGAAACGTCCCTCTCCTTCTATTAAATATGCATCGTATAAATGAGAAACCAATAGAATTTCTTTTACTTTAAACGGCATTAAGTCATGGTAAATATCTCTGTGTTTATTTGCTCTATTTATAAAAGATTGTACAATATTATTATTATTATTATGTGACATAGTTTGTTAGTTTACTTAAAGTGAATACATAACCACAATGCATCTTTACTTGTAAAATCAACCCGGTGTACAGTTCCTTTATGAATAAGCAAATAATCACCTGAATTTAATGAAACTGTTTTATTGTTATTTTTAAATAAAAGTTTGGCCTGACCCCTCAATAATAATACCCATTCATCTGTTTCCTGATTGTACCATTGGTTTACAGGAGTGATGTGACCAAAAGATTTGATTCTTTCCAGTCTAAAGCTTTTTGTTGAAAATAATTCTTCAATTACTTCAAATTCTTTACCCTTAATTGTATTATCGTATATGTTTTTTATATCCATTGTTAAAAATTATAACAAATATAAACAAAAAGCCGGATAATCAAATTACCCGGCTCTAAATACCTATGAAATTAAGATGCTGTTATTTTATATAAACCATTCTTTTAATGGTTGATGATTTTTTTGTTGTTATTTCATAGAAGTACAATCCCGGTTTTCCTAGTTCTGTACCTGAAATTGTGATTGAGTTTTGTCCTTTTGAGTAATGCCTGTGTGTGCTTTTTAAAATTCTTCCGGTTGAATCCATTATTCTGAAATCTAAATCAGTTTCTTGAGGTAGATTTATAATAACTTCTGTATTATTTGAAAATGGATTCGGTATGTTTTGGCTAATAAATATTTCGTCGTTTTCGAGGGAATTACCATCAAACCTTAATTCCAACTCAGAAACATCAAGTCCGTCTGAATATATTTCCGATTTGGTTATTTTTGATGATATTCTTATGCTTTCACTAAGCAAGCCATTTGACTTTGCCATAAAATTAATTGTAAATAATTTACTCGCCTGTGCCAAATTAAAAGGATTTGCTCGATTCCAACTAAAAGTTATAATGCCATTTTCATTTATTACATTGTAATTGTTGTATTGTAAATCAATAATTCCATTCTCAATATTTACAAATTTCAATTTGCTTTGGTCATACTCAAGAGTAAATTGGAAACCTGAAACCATATCAATATCCTCTGCTTTAAGTTCCACAGGTACTAAATCTGATGTTTCAAAAGAAGTGTTTAAAGTACTTAAAAACTTATCTTCTGATCTTGATTCAATTACAGTACTAGAACTGTATGCATCGGAAGAGTGATTGATATCTCCAATTTTTATTGCGATAAAGTCAAAGCTATCTTGTTCAAAGAATAGGCTGTCTGTAATATACTTTTCTTCAAAGTTCCAAGGATGTGTCGGATTGTCAAATTCAGTCTTTGCTGTGATGAATTTCCATGATTTTTTTGATGGTAATTCATTCATTCTTCCCAATATTAACTTTCTCAATTGTAATATATCACTTGCCGTCACTGACTTAGAGTCATTGGCATCGGCAGCTATATACTTATAAGGATCGTCAAATTTCTTTATACCTAGCAAGTGCTTTTGTATAAGAACGATATCCAAAGTAGTAAGACCATCCAAAACATTATCGTTTTTGTCAGGAGCTACTTGATATTTATTGTATGCGCCTAAATTTTCAAGATAATACTGTCCGTCTACATTGGTTTCTGCAACATCCTCAACAACTTGATTCAATGTCAAGCCATTAACTTTGAAGCCTTCTATTCCGTTTAGCTTATCATCCATAATGGTACCTTTGACCATTACTAATGGATTTAGTGCGTCCGGACAAGCATTTTGACTATCCATGATGTTAAGTATCACTTTGCAGAAATCTTTATTTCCATCTAGATCTGTTACCCATACATCTAAATCAAATTTCTTACCTACTCCGTTATCCAGACTGTCACAAGTGTAGGTTCTAGTCTTATCATTAACATTTTCAGAGAAAGAAAATCTTAAATCTGTACCACAACCACAAGTTCCATAGTTATTTGGTGTACAATTATCAATACTACCATGGTTAAATATTTTTGCATTAACGGTTGTAGTTCCATCCACTCCTAGGGTTGTTGTGATTTTTCTTAAACACAAAGGGGTAGGAGGTTTAGTGTCTTTGACTCTTACATATCGTGTACAAGTTACCGAATTATCACACCCATCTGTTACAGTAAATACTATCTTGTGTCTACCGCTATCAAAGGTGCGGTTTATTATGTTACCAGTACCTGTATAATCAATAGTTCCGTCATTGTCAAGATCAATTTCGTAAGTATATTTAAGTGCATTATCAGGAGTGCAATCATCTTCGGCTTTTGCTTTTAAAGTTACGTTTGCTGAGCATGCTGTACCACTTGATATTGTCGTATCCGGTGTACAAAGAGTAAAATATGGATCTCCTCCGTCATTGATATAAATAAACTGTTTATATGTGATATAATCTGCATTAGGATTACACCAATCTCCTATAGTAAAAGTCCTTTCTATAACAACACAGGAATTGGAATTAATGGGATTATGTATAATCTTATCCGTGTGTGCAATTCCCAAGCTTTTACATGTAGTATTATCTATTGTTGGTATTCCTGTAACACTTTCACTATAATCAACATCTGGCCAACATCCACTCAATGTCTTGTTAGTAGGCCAGTGAATATCTGAAAATGTCAAAGGATGTTTATCGATTACAGTGATTATTTGAACACATTTATGTATTGTTTCCAATCCTGCTTTATCTTTAAGTACCCATGTCCTTCTTATCGTTCCAAAACCGCAATTATTCAAATTAGGACTATCTGTTTTAGTAGGAGGAAGCATTGAACAGTTATCAGTTGCTGTAGGTTTCCCTCCAGGAAAGAAATTTGTATAGCTTTGCTCACAGTCAATTGTGAAATTAGGTGGACAATAAGTCAAAACAGGTTTTTCTTTATCTTGTACATGTACTATTCCTGTACATTCACTTGTCAATCCATGAATATCGTAAACTTTTAGTTTTACAACAACATCATGGCCGACATCATTGCAGCACATATCTACGGATTCTCCGTATTGCAAATCGTGTGAATTTCCACACTTATTAGTGAGTCTTTTGATTTCAAGCTTTTTTATTCCGCAATTGTCCCAGCTGTGATTGTCCAATGAAGTAGCATAGAGTTTTGCATTTACACCAACGGTCACTACCGTATGAGCATCACATGCAGCTGTTGGTTTTTGGTTGTCTCTTATTACGACTTTTATATTTCCATATTCGAATAAACCGCACGCATCGGTTACTTTATAAGATACACATACTACCGTATCAACGGGAAGATTGTGTATTCCCCAATTGCCATTACTATCTTCATATAATCCATCTGTGGTAGAGTGTGTTGGTCCGCATAAACCAGTACTAGTAAAGCTATAGCCGATGACTTCCCATGTATATTCAGAACATTCCCAGTCCACTATTGGTTCAGGTAAAGGATAAGCTGTACCAAAGCACCTTTCAGGATCAGCATTGTATTCAGCTGTATTTGGAGGTAAGTGAAAAATAGGAGGAGTATCATCAATAAAAGATAATACTTGATCATATTGTTTATCCCTACCTGTACACCAATCTAGAATTATCCAATGTCTCAAAACTTTTCTGTTATAACCACAACCAGGAATAGTTAAGTCCTCATATAGAAATTGTATATTGCTACATGAAGCATATTGAGGATACCCAGTAATTTCAGGTGTTGGAATTGAATCTTTATATGGCCAATAGATAGATTCATTAGCATTTGGGTGATTATCATTGCATTGGAAGAACAATCTTCCATTCATTCCATCGTAGTGAGGTGGTAAAGTCATACTATCGAAATCACCCCACTTTTGTGCGATCAATTCAGTACAAGACCACCCATTTCCAGATGCATCTATTGCAGTCCAGGTTCTTTCGATTATGTACTGGTAATCATTTACCCCACAGACTTGGTCAATAACATTGTCTGAATAAACTAAGGTAAATTCACCACCACAATCACCCGGAATAGTTGCACTATATCTTCTATTATCAATTTTATGAACGGTTGAACCAGCAACTAGCGGAAAACCGACATTGGTATTTTCAGGGTCAATGCTTTCATCGCATTCTATCTTGATAGTGTCTGCTCTACAGGATAACATAGTAGCTAGATTGTCTTGAAATGCAATTCTACCCATGCACGATAGTCCGGAACATCTGTGGGTTACTACCACCATCAATGTATCACCCAAATCTTGCATGTTAACTATTGGTTCAGGTCTAATTGTATTATTTGTATTAAATACTGTTACGTCATAACTTGGATCAGGATATAATGGAGCTTCAATAATTTGATCTGCTCCAATTGTATCTCTACAATTATTGTCCAATGCTACCAATACCAGCGTGTTGCAAGCCATAACCAAATTCGACTTTTCAATATAAATATCCAAAATCTCTGTATTAGTACAACCTGCATTAGTCTCAGTCATCTTTAGACAGTAAGGTCCTGTTCCCGGTAGGCTATCCCATTGTATGGATACACTTGATGTCGTATTGTCATCAGTAGTATTTAAAATAGTACCGCCGCCGCACAATGTCCAAGAGATTGTGCTTCCGGTTACCGCTGATCTTATAGCTTGATAATCTGTAGTCGACTCTGCGCACACATAATCCTTGCCATCGTTTTCAGCATCGGAAATTTTAGTATCACACTGTGCTTGCATTGAAATAGCAAACAGAGAGAATACTATTAAAGTAAGTGTAGATTTAAACACTTTGCTTATGTTTTGTAAATAATTTTTCATTTTTTATAATTTTATTTTATTTTAATAGATTGGGATTTAGGAGCGCTAGCTTGTGATAAGCTAACACTCCTTATAAATCGGTTCTATTTTATTAAAATCATTTTTCTAATTGCTGAATATTCTCCTGCTTCAAGTTTGTAGTACAGTAGTCCTGTAACATTGAGAAGATCATTTGTCAGTTTAATTTCGTTGTACCCTTTGTCAAAATCTTTATTGATTTGATAAAGCACCTTTCCTGTCATGTCATATACTTCAAGCGATACAGTTTCTTCTTGTGGTAATTCGAATCCAATTACTGTTTTTGAATTAAATGGATTTGGAATATTTTGGAATACCTTGAAAGAATAAATGTCTGCATTTCTGTACTCTAAATTCAATTCATTCTCTACAAAATCATTGTTTTCCACTGTGTAAATTTCCGCTTTAGTGATTTTTGAACTAATCTTTATTGAATTGCTCAATACACCATTTTCTTTTGCTGTAAAGCTTATTGTAAATAAATTATTGTCTTTCTCTATTTCTTTGGCAATTGATTCGTCAAAAGAAACCATCAATAAACCTTCACCTACTTTGGATTTGTTTATGTTTTGATCAGATGTTTTGAAGTATTCACTCTCAATATTGTTAAAAGATAACTTATCCGGATCAAATTCAAATGTAAACTGTGTTCCAATAGTTGACAAATCATCAACAACCGCAAATTCTATTTCGACAGCGTTACCTTGCTTGTAGGATATGTTATTTGTCAATAACGCTATTTTATTTTTGCTTCTGGAAGCCAATTCACCACCTGTTATTGCTGACTGATTAATATCACCGACTTTTATTGCAATTAAATTTTTATTTGTATTTTCATTTAATAGACCAAGGTTAACTATACTTTTATAGTCAAAAGGTCGGTTGTTATTCTCAAATTTTTGATCTTTATCTATAAATACCCAAGAATCTGCTTTAGAAAACTTGTTTATTTTTCCAAGAATCAGTTTTCTAAGCTCTAAAATATCAGAAGCTGTAATGCTATTTGATTTATTGATATCAGCAGAGATGTACTTATATGGTTTATCGAATTTTTTAATTCCCAATAAATGTTTTTGTATGTATACGATATCCAAAGTAGAAACACCGTTTAGATAATCTCCATTTCTTTCAGCCTTCAAGTTGAAGTTCAAATTATCTGCAAGATGATCAAATACAAATTCACCATTTTCATTAGTATTGACTTCAGCGCTGTATTCAGGATTTTCATTTGTCAAAAGAACCTTGATATCTTCCATAGGAGATTCATTTGGCTTTTGTACAATTCCTGCTAGATTATAAAAAGTAGTGTCGTATACAGGAAGAACATCTTCACATGCATCATTATTATCTTGTAATACTATATATGTATTGCAAAAATCACCGTTGTGAGACTCATCCCAAACCCATATAGTTAAAGGAATCGTATCTATGATGCCATTAGCAATATTTGCGCACGTTAAAGTCAAGTCTCTTTCAAATCTATTGCTTGAGAACGAGAATGACAAATCTGTCAAACAACCACAAGACCCATAATTGCTCCTTGTACAGTCATCAGTACTGTGTCTGTTGAAGTCAGCCGCATGTATAGTAATATTTCCACTTTCGGGCAATACTACTGTAACTAAGCCATCTATACATTGTGGAGTGGGTGCTTTCTCATCAGTAACTGTAAAGACTTTAGAGCATTGTCCAATATTTCCACAATTATCTTCAACGTACCAGGTTATTTTGTGTGTACCTTTTGATAAGACAATATTAAATTCATCGGTAGTGCCTTCTACCACATCCGTTGGTGAATTGTCTATGTTTACTTTATATGACCATATTAAATCTGTAGAACTTGTGCAATTATCATCTCCATTTGCTTTGAAATGGTATCTGTATTGACAATTTCCAAGAGGAGTAATGTCAATAGGAGTACACCCATCTGTTACAGTTGGATTATTATCATCGGTTATCATAATCGTTTGTACATGTTCCCAATAGCCATCGGGTTGATATGGAAGATTTTGATTGTATACGCACCAATCAACGACTCTCCATGTCCTTATTATTTTGTAGCACATACCTTCAATATGTTCAAAGATCAAATCGTCATAGTCCATTGCTATTTGACTGCAATGGTCATCACCCAATATTTTGGGCCAACCATGAGATTCAGGTAAATTGTCCGGCAGTATGTTATCGCCAAGACAACCATTAAACGAATAATCAGTTGGCCATCTTAAATCGTGAATATTGTTAGCATCGAAAGGTTGGAAATCTATTACTTTAATTGTTTGTGTACAAGTATTTGACTTATTTCCATAGCTATCAGTTGCTTGAAATCTTCTGATTATAGTTCCAACACCACAATCATTAATACTGACTCGTTTGTAAACCATTTTTGCTGTAACATCACAATTATCAGTAGCAAATCCATCTTTACCGAAATAATGATGATTGCCACCGTTTTCAGGGTCATTGACATATATTTTCTCAACGTCATCTTCTGAGTTTCTCACAGTACCGAAAACCGATAAGTCTGAATAATCAAATTTGCAACTTACTGTACCATTTGAAGGACAAGTAATTTGAGGTTTTTGATTGTCACTTACTATTACCCATGCCATACAACTGTTTGTATATCCTCTGCTATCTGTTACTTTTAATTCTACAGCTACAGAGTCTTGTCCTGAATCCACGCAACAGAAGTGTACACCTTCTCCCCAAGATAAATCATCGTGATTACAGACTCCTGTCATCCTTCTTACTTCCAAAGTAACTTCGGAACAATTATCAAACGAACCATCGTCAAATGAATATTTACTCAAGTAAGCTATTCCCAAATCACTTAAAGTTACTGCAGTATGTTTATCACACACAGCTTGAGGAGGAAGATTGTCTATGACTTTGACATAAATAATTCTTTCTTTTGTATTTCCACAAGGATCTGTAGCAGTATACTTTACTCTGGCAAATCTATACGGAATATTTGGTAGAATAAATTTGCCTCCTGTTTTGTGTAAAGTCGTATATGGAAATGTAGGATCAGGGTAATTGCCATCAGCATCAGCTAATTGATATCCTACCGTATACTCATGAATATCTTGAATACTACAATCTTTAACTTTAGCTACCGGTAATTCAACATTTGCTCCACAATTGTAATACTCTGTATTGACTACAAATGTATTCCCGTTTGTTAATCCGCCTATTGAAATAATAGGTTTTTTTGTGTCCATTATAGCAATTATTTGCAATGTATCAAAGCCATCTCCTGTACACATATCCATCACCGTCCAATTTCTTAAAACTTTGTATGATTGACCTCCTATATCGTCGCAAAGGTATAATCTTTTATCAGAATAGTTAACCATTAGGTTTCCGCAAAAAGGTCCGGACGGAGCACCTGTCTTGCTTGGGTCAGGATTACCATTAGCATCTTTAGGATAGTAACTACATGCTTGGATAAAAGGATTGTTACCTGGTAGTCCATCCCAATTTGTAGGATAGTTAATATCTGATAGTCCGGTTCTTTCTATCTTGATTGTATCGATACATACACTTGAATTAAATGAAGCATCATTGACCCTCCAAGTCCTATAAATAGTAGAAGTAAAATCAGAGGAACATGATTCCTCAACAACTTCATCACTGTAAATTAATGTCATATCACTACATCCACTTGTGCCTTTTGCAATATACTTAAATGGGTTTGATGTTTTTTGTATCGAAGTATAATACAACAGTGGGAAACCATCCGTTAAATCTTCAGGTTTTATGCTCTCAGAGCACTTGATAGTGTCAGCGTGACAATTTAATTCAGGAGCGCTTTTATCCAAAACCAACATATATGACCAACACATATTTCCACTACATTTGTGTTGAACAGTTATAGTGTAAACTTTATTTACCATATCTTTGCTTAGCGTGTCTTGATCTACAAGATTACCATTAGAGTCTTCTATTATTATTTGATATGAACTATCTTCATAAAGTTGACCTTCCAGAAACATATCTGCCGTCAAAGCTCCTGCACAATTTGCATCCAATGATATTTGTACATCATGATTACATGCCATAGTGATTGTATCTTCAATCTGAACTAATATAGAGTCAGATACTATACAGCCATTAGCATCAGTCTCTTGCAATTGCAGTTTGTGAAACTTATTATCCGAATTGTCATCCCAAGATATTGTAATAGGATTGATATTATTGGCAGTAGTCATTGTGCCTCCATGAGCTCCATCATTGGTAAGAGTCCACAAATACGAGCTTCCTACATTGGTGTGTGTAGAATAATCAGAAACCTGTCCTTCACAAACAAAATGATCCCCAACTATCTTAGTTCGAGGATATACACAATGTCCAGCAGCTATTTCCAACTCGATTGTATCTGTACCATCTGTCAGTTTAACCCAAAATCCAAGACTATCTTCATGAATCGCATTCAATTCATAAGTCTCTCCAGCAGTATTTGTTAATGTCTCTCCCGCAGGACCGGTAACAAAATCCGTTGGAGGAGCAGGTGGTGCAGCACTAGTAGTACTATATAATCCTCTAATAGAATCTAAAGCAATATACCAAGTATTTCCAACACCTCCGTTGGTTATCCTCAATAGTGTTGCAAATTGTCCATCTCCACAATAGGTTTGATTGCTCATGCATGTGCAATCTTCTACAATTGTACCGCTTGGTACTTGGGCAGACAAATTAATTGCCATAATAATAATGGCAAAAACGGTTATAAAAGGCTTTTTGTAAACCCTAGATAACCTCCTTCTAGCATCTTGTAATGGTTCTCTCATCAGCTTAAAATTTAATTTCATATTATTGTTTTAATAATAAGATCATATCACAGCAATACGCTATGATTCTTCTTTCATTACTTCAATAATTTCAATAAACATACCAAAAAAATATTGGTATTATCTTTAATTTTAATGTGTTATGATATGATGTTTTTGTTTAATTTGTTTTGATTTGAGATTTAATATTAAATACATTTTGTATCTTTGAAAAAAAAATAAAATATTTTCCGGTATTTTTTTTCTTCTTGGATAAAAAATAGATAATGGGATATTTTTACGTTTTTTTGTGAGTTTTGGAAGCTTTCGATAAACTCAGCATTGGCTTTATGGAAAGATTTTTGTCTATATTGTAATTGTGTAAAAAAAATATAAGCTTTAGGCAGCATTTTTGAAAAGTTTACGTTTGAATATATAGAGAAACAAAATACATGGATTATTCTTTTAAAATATGGGGAAATGAAGAAGGGCTTATAGAGGGTATCTTGAAAAAGAAAAGATGGGCTCAAAAACAGTTGTACGAAGAGTACTTTGAAGTGCTAATGCCTATATGTTTGAGATATGCAGGGACAAGAGAAGAAGCTGAGGATGTTTTGCATGAGAGCTATATAAAAATATATAAAAGTATAGATAAGTATAAACCGGGTACTTCTTTAAAGGGATGGATGAGTAGAATAGTGGTAAATACCTCTATTGATCATTACAGAAAGAGAATTAAAAAGAAAACAGTAGAGTTGGATAATGTATATCATCTCAAAACAAGAGAAGAAGATGCATTGCAAACACTTTCTGTAGAAGAGATAATAACGGCTATGCGTCAATTATCCTATATGTATAGAACTATATTTAACATGTTTGTTGTGGAGGGTTATCCTCATAAAGAGATTGCAAAAACACTAAAGATCAGTGAGAGTACTTCTCGTAGTAATTTGGTGAAAGCAAGAAAAAAATTAAAAGAAATACTTTTATCTAAAGATAAGTTTTATGACGAATAATAATTTTGATAGAGAGATGGCGGGTATATTAAAGAGGATGAAAGTTCCCTATGATGTAGGATCGTGGGATAGACTGGAGAGCAAATTAGAAGAGAAAGAAGGAGAGGATGCAATCTTTGATATGGTTATTGCAGATAAATTAAAATCATTTGCAGTACCTGTAAGTATGTCTTCTTTTGATAAGCTAGAATCAAAGTTAGATACCGACGATTCTTTTAGACGTGATTCATATAAATATAAGAAATTAGTCGGTATTGCTGCTGCGATATTTTTATTGGTGTCTGGATTGATTTTCATTAATAACAATAATACTCCTAAACGGTCTTCAATTGCCACGATTTCAAAAGAAAATGATTCATCTTTTGTAAAAAAAGGAAAATCCATTACAATTGATAAGATAAAGTCCTCCGAAGTACTATCCAAACCCTATGTTTTTAAAAAACACAATAAAATTGAGACCGTAAAAACAAAACCCAATTATTTGGGAGATTTAATATTACCTGATTATTCCAATATATCAATTAATAACAATTATGGACTGTCAATGGATAGAGTAAATAATTTGTATTCAAAACAAATTTATCATAATGAAAGTTCAAAATATTATAATACCTTAAGTTCCGGTATTGTTTTTTCGGTTAGACTTAGTGTAAGTAGTAATAATGCATTTGCTTCAAACAATAATCCTCCTGTTAATAGAAAAGATAACACAGATTATTTTGAAAATAGTAATTCTAAAAGTTTAGATAATGAAATTGCATTTGATGAAAAACAAAGTAAATCAGAGAAGATTATTATAGATAAAAATATTATTCATGGTGAAGCAAATGATGATTCTAGTATTCAATTTGTTTCTCCTAGTAGAAAAGTGGATAATGGTCTTTCTTTAAATGCACATATATTTCCTAGTGCCAACTTAATAAAAACTCCCAATGATATTATATTCAATATACCGGGTTATAATCAAGTTGAAAAGGGTGTTGGAGGAGGATTGGCGATATCTTATAAAAAGAATAAGCATGAAATAGAATCAGGTCTGGATGTAGTGAATCTTAAATATTCTCCTCGCAAAATTATATTAAAGCACAACTCATCTTCATTTTTTCTGGATAAAATAGAGTATCTCCAAGTTAGAATACCACTAGTACATAAATACCATATTGTTGAAAATAAAAAATGGGATATTTATACAATAGCGGGTGTAGCAGTTAATACTATGTTGGAATCTAATTATGTTTTTACAGAAAATACTTTGGATCAAGAAGGAAATAAACATATTTTATCACATCTTGCTTCTGATCTTCAGGAAAATTTCGACTTTAAAAATACTTTGTATTACAAAAAAGAATACAGAAAAGGTGTAAATGATGGGGCAAAGTTAAATGACAATTTATTTGTATCAGCAAATATCGGATTAGGCTTAAAAAGAAAATTGCACAAAGGATATTCCATTACTTTTGAACCGCAATATAATTATAATTTTAAAGGCTTAGGTCCGAATAATGATATGATTAGTTCATTAGAATTTAAATTGGGGATAAGCAAATCAATTAATTTGTAGAATTCTTGTTTTAAGTCCAACTTTTACACTTCACCGCTTTCTGCTTTTTTAGGAGAGTAAACCTCACTAAACGAAAAAATGAAATATATCTTTTATAGATTTGGTTTATGTATTTTATAAATAATTGTTACTTTTGCAACAATTATTACATTATCAAATAAAAATAAAATATGAAACCAACTTTAGTTGTTTTGGCGGCAGGCATGGGTAGCCGTTACGGTGGTTTGAAACAAATGGATGCCTTTGGTCCAAATGGTGAGACAATTCTTGATTACTCAATTTATGATGCTATTAAAGCCGGGTTTGGTAAGGTGGTTTTTATAATTAGAGAGTCTTTCTTGGATTCTTTCAAAGATTTTTTTAAAGGGAAGTTTGACGATAAGATCAATGTTGAATTTGTAACACAAGAGCTTCATAAAATACCTGAAGGATATGGACCATTTGACAGGAAAAAACCTTGGGGAACGGGGCATGCAGTACAGATGGCTGCTGATGAAGTATCCGAACCTTTTTTGGTTATAAATGCTGATGACTACTATGGTAAAGACGCGTATTTTGTAGCTGCTGATTATTTTAAGTCAAATCCTGAGGGCAAAACAAAGGATGGCAAGGATGAATATTTTGTGATGGGATACAAACTGAAGAATACTCTCTCTGACCATGGTGATGTTAATAGAGGAGTTTGTCGAGCTGATGAAAGAAACAATCTTGTTAAAATTAAAGAATGTAAAAAGATTAGAAGGGATAATGATGGCGTGGTTAGATATCCTGAAGGTGATGAAGAATTGAAAGATGATACATTGGTGTCTATGAATATGTGGGGTTTTTATCCGAGTTATTTTGATTATTTTGATACACAGTTCAAAGAATTTTTGGAAAAGCATGGAAATGAAGAAACTTCTGAATTCTATATCCCGGATTTGATAGATTGGTTGATAAATGAGCAAAAAGCAGTAATAAAAGTACTTAGTTCTGATAGCGATTGGTTTGGAGTGACATATCAAGAGGATAAACCTTTTGTAATGGAAAAAATCAAAGAATTAATTCGCAAAGGAGTTTATCCCGAGAAACTGTGGAATTAGTGCCAAAGGATATTGCTCATGTGTTTTTTTTATCGATTTTTTGCAATATATTTAGCTTTTGAGCAAGGTCTATACCTTCCTGCAAGCCACTGATTTTAAAATAAAAATCTGTTGCTTCTTCTATTCCTATATTTGGATAGTATCTATCTCTGGTATAATGTAAGTATTTCATTAGTAGAAAGGCATCAAACCATTGGAAAAGACGCTTTTTGAATGCATTAAAATCTTTAGTGTTGTTCTTGATTTGTAAATATCTTTTTTCAAAGCCAACTGAAGTGAAAAACTCTATTACGGGTTCGTCAAAACTGTTAAAAACGGCATTGAAATTCGTATATAAAGCTTCAATCTTGTCAGTAAAGGATTTTAGTGCGATAAAAGACTTGAAATTGTATGTATCCGGTGATTTTCCTAATGTGAGAATATCATATAATGCTCTCCCCGTACCGAATGGCACTCTTTGAGATATTCTGGCAGCAGGAAAAACCGTTGTACTATTGATATTTTTAAATTGTCCTGTTTTAATGAATTTTTGTAGAAAATAAAAGTCTTCACCGGCTTGTCTTTTATTCATTCCAAATGCTTCAGCATAAGCAAAAGCCTTCACAGCCATAGCACTTCCCATTATTTGGTAAGCAAATGGCAGTTTTAAAAACCTTTGCATATTGATGAAATAACGGAGGTGCAGCTCATAGCTGATTATGGCCAATTTGTTCTCATTTGTCAAATCATCTGACAATAAATGTTCAAAATGAATACTATAAGCTTTTATTTTATTTCTTTTTAGTGCTTCCTTTTCTATTTCGAATAAGTAGTTTTTTTCTACAATTGTGTCAGCGTCCAAATTGCTAATTATCCCATTAAGATTGCCTGCTTTTTCGAATCTTTGGAAAGCTTCATCCATAGCTATTTTTCTTGCCATACCTGCTCCTGCTTTTTTATCATCAATATTTTTTATGTAAATCGGATAAAACGATAATTGTCTTGTTTTATTTTTTTTAGACCAAACCAGTAGTTGTTGATGTTGCTGATGATGAAAATTGCTGATTTTTTTACTGCAACTTTGATTCTCGTTGATAACAATAATCACTTCAATATTTGAACTGTAACCGGTATTTTCTGCCAATGAATTTAATGTCAATAAGATATCCTTTTCATAATAAGCAGGTATGGCTATTATTACCTCCAACTTGGAGGGTAGGGGATCTGTGATAAAAGCTGTCTCAAATTCAAAATTTGTGTACCTACGCATGGTGTTGTTTTAAGAACCGGTTGTGAAGATCAATAACTGTGTGAATCAAAGACGTATGCCCATCATTATTGATAACAAAATCAGCGAGAATTATTTTTTTGCTATCCGGCAATTGATTATTGACCCTAGACAGTACGTCTTCTCTAGTTATATTGTCTCTCTTGATTACCCTGAAAATTCTCAACTCCAAGGGAGCTGTCACCAATAAATTATAATCAAGATTTTTATAACTACCGTTTTCAAATAATAATGCTGCTTCTTTCAATACATATGGAGAGTTTTGTGTTTTTGCCCATTTTTCAAAATCAATATTTACAGCCGGATGAACCAATTTATTTAAAGATTCTAGTTTTTCTTTGTTATTGAAAATAATGTCAGCTATATAGCTTTTGTTTAAATTTCCATTAGAATCATAACTATTACTCCCTAATAGCTTTTTTATATTCTTGATAAGCCGGTCATTTGACACCATCAGTTTCTTAGCCATTAAGTCAGCATAATATACAGGTATATTTAATAACTCAAAAAGGCTGCAAACTGTAGTTTTCCCACTACCAATTCCTCCGGTAACTCCTATTTTTAGCATATTTTTATTTTTAATCCTTCTACCTTTTCATCTTCCTTAATGTCTTTGATATCTCTGTTAAGGATAGCGGAGTAGATCGTTTTTACAAATTCATTTGTTTTGGATTTGCGAACTTTTAATATAATTCCGGGTAGAGTGTCAAAAGTGTTTTCCAGTACTTTTACTCCAAAATTATTCACAATTCGCATAATATCTCCCATAAAAATGTATTCATAATCAATCCTGATTTTGTCTTCAATTAATCTTGTGATAATCTTAGCATTCTCTAAAGCATCCTTAGTTGAGGTTTTATAAGCTCTGATCAGACCTGGAACTCCTAATTTTGTTCCTCCAAAATACCTTACCACTATAATGCCAATATTACTTAGATTATAACTTTTAATTTGGTTGAATATGGGAAGACCTGCTGTGCCTCCGGGTTCACCGTCATCATTGTATCTATACAGCTCATTTGAAGGACCTATTGCGTATGCATAGCAATGATGCCTAGCTTTGAAATGTTCTTTTTTTATAATTTCCAAATAATTTTTAAATTCATTTTCCGAATTAATTTCACGGGCATAAGCTATGAATTTACTACCTTTTTCTTTGTATTCACCGATTGCAGGAGATTTTATTGTTTTATATGAATCTATAATTTCCATATTACAAATTATCTATTTCTACTTTAATCTTTTTTGTGAGTCCCTTATACACCAATTGATAAGAGGTTTCAATCATTTCCCCTATCATTTTGTCAGGCACATCTGACTCCAATTCTACAGTATTCCAATGCTTTTTGTTCATATGAAATCCGGGTTTTATCCCTTGGTATTCCTCTCTCAAAATCATATTGTATTCAGGATCTCCTTTAAGATTTACACTTGGCGCATCAACATCATCCAATCCCATCAATGCAAACATTTTGTTTCCAATTTTGAAAACTAATGTAGACTCATCAAAAGGAAAACTCTCTTCAACTCCTTTTTTATCTATACACAACCGTCTTAATTGCTCTATGTTCATATAACATCACATTTCAATTTGAATAGTAGTATTTTTTTTAAGCCAAAATTTTGAATCTTTAAATTTTGGGAGACCAAACAAACTTTTCACATTATTAGAAGTCCCTGTTTTTTCAGAAGGGATATGTAATATATTAAAATCCATTTTACCATTTGAGTTTTTGTCATGAAAGACTGTTATCGCATATACCCCTCTTGTTAAACCGGAAAAAATGATTGTCGATTTATTGTTTTCAATAATAGATATTTTACGAAAAATATATTTTTTCGGAAATGAACTTTCATTATTATGAAGATTGCAAATGATTTGTCCCGTACTTGATTCTAGACCGGTAACATAAACAGTCAAAGTATATGATTCAAGCGGTTTTGACGTGCTTGAGCCGAATAAAAGATAAAATACTATTGTAAAAATATTAGTTACTAACATGGATTATCTTTTTTGAATAAACAATGCCTCTGTCACTTACATAAATCACATACAAACCATCGGGAAGATTATTGAAATACAATTTCATCCTGCTAGAATTCATTTTTAATCTTTTTTTCAATATTATTCGATTGATATCGGAGACTATCACTATATTAGTGTTTTCTGAAGGTATTGTACTTTCTCTCTCTACAATTATTGAATTTGAAAAAATTGTTGGGAATACTTTAATATCACTATTATTCTCTTCAAATACAGATATCGGCATATAAAATTCGGTGCTTATTGAGTCTTTGAAAAAATTGCCGGGAGACGAGGATATTAATAGAAATTGGTAAAGGCTGTCCTGAGAAAAATCGCTTGGAGCAACCGTATAAGAAGTATCGGTTAAAGTACTGTCTATCAGAATGTATTTAGTATTGAAAGTCCTGCTATATAAATCATAAGTTACAGGTCTGCCAAAGTCAGGATTAGAAATACTCCATTTAATAAGGGAATCTCGATTCCATTTTGTATTAGGGTACTTAAATTCTATAGCCTGCTTGTTATATGTATGTAATAATTCTCCAAACCCGAATCCTGTGATGTTTTCGTCACCAACTTTTCCTTTTATTTTTAATGGCCCTTCATAAAAGTTAAAAGGATAACTCGGCTCACAATTTGGATTAGATATTTCCACTTCTAAATTAAGATCTAATTTAGGTTCAGTAAGCAAAAACTTTTTGCAATAGACTCTTGCAGAATCAGGAGAATAAAAATAATCTAACCTTTCTATTTTAAAATCATAAGTATTTAATGAGGTATTATCATCAATATAACAGTTGAATTGTTTGTAATCCGGGGTTTGGGGTACTTGAAAGTCTTTATTGAAAATTTCCCAAGTATTGATGTCAATACCATTAGAAAGTTTTAGACTTAGCCATTCGTATTTTTCTTCGACCTCAGGATGAAAATTACCATATTGTTTGTCAAACCAGGCGATTCCCTCAACCGGTTCTGTAATTCCGTTGAGAGTCAATTCGCCATTGACTTCAATTTCTGTAAATGAGTAATAGTAAGTGTAATTTTTTGAGCCTTGATATAAAAAACCTGAATCAGCCAATATTAAAGGTCTCTTAATAACATTGTAATCAAGATTTATCGCTCCAAAAGCTGCTTTTGCTTTCAATTTGTAATTAAATGGAATCAATATGCCATTAGAATCAGCTTTTGTTTTCCATGTCTCAACTCTGTTTTGACCGTATATTTTAGCTTCTATATTGAGGTAATCAACAGAGTTGGTATTGTAGTTTACAGGTTTAGCATCGTGGAAGAACTCTTTAGTAGTTTCATTTGAGATATTAAATATTCTCAAACCATCAAAGAATAATGTGTCACGATAAAAAAAAGTGAACATTACAGTATAATCATTTCCGGTTTCCTTTCCCTTTAATTTAGCAAATGTATACCACCATTCTGTTTTTTCATTTGTATGCAATCCTTCATCTTTTGGAAATGAGATTATACTATTTTCAGGATTGTATGGATAGGTTTTCCACTCCTGAGCTGATAGATTCATTAAAATTAACGGTAATATAGCAATAAACAAAATTATTTTCATAGCAATTAAAGGTTAAAAATATAGTTTTTTACAAAAGGCAGTACTATAATAATATACAATACCGCCTATTCCAATCTTTATTAATATATTAAGTTATCACTTAAAGTAGCTACCATTACCGCTTTGATAGTGTGCATCCTATTCTCTGCTTCGTCAAAGACAATTGAAGCGTCAGATTCAAAAACATCTTCAGTCACTTCAAGACCATCCAAACCAAATTTGTCAAAGATATCAGCTCCTACTTTTGTTTTTTTATTGTGAAATGCGGGAAGACAATGCATGAATAATGCATGTTCGTTGCCTGTCATTTCCATTACTTTAGAATTGATTTGATACGGTTTTAATAGCTTAATTCTTTCTTCCCAGACCTCTTTTGGTTCTCCCATTGAGACCCATACATCAGTTATCACAAAATCGCATCCTTTTACCGCTTTTTTGACATCTGAAGTCAATTGAATTTTAGCCCCTGTTTCTTTTGCTATTTCACGAGCTGTTTTTACTAATGAGGATTCAGGCAAAAGACTTTTTGGTGCTGAGATTCTAACATCCATACCCAATTTAGCACCCATAATCAATAATGAGTTACCCATATTGTTTCGGGCATCTCCAAGGTAAGCAAAGCTTATTTCTTTATACTTTTTGCCGGAATGCTCTTTCATTGTCAATGCATCTGCCAATACTTGAGTCGGGTGAAATTCGTTGGTGAGTCCATTCCAAACAGGTACACCTGCATAATTACCTAAGGTCTCCACTATTTCTTGTCCAAATCCTCTGTATTCAATACCGTCATACATCCTACCCAATACTCTTGCGGTGTCTTCCATAGACTCTTTATGTCCTATTTGCGTTCCGGATGGTCCCAAATATGTCACATGTGCTCCTTGATCGTGCGCAGCAACTTCAAATGCACATCTCGTCCTTGTGGATGTTTTTTCAAAAATTAAGGCTATATTTTTTCTTTTTAAATTTTTTCTTTCTTCATCAAAATATTTATCCTCTTTCAATACATCGGACAACCAAAGGAGATATTTGATTTCTTTAGATGAGAAATCAGTAAGTTTTAAAAAATTCCTGCCTTTTAAGTTTTTTGCTATTTTTTTCCTTGTTTTTTGATTCATTTCTATTGTTTTATTTAATGTATTTTAGTAAATAGTGTATGTCTATAAAGTCATTAAAATTTAAAACTAATCTTTATTTTTTCAAAAATTAAGCACTTTATAGACGGGCACTATATAATTATTAGTCATAATTTAAAGTTATTTTGCTTCCAAAACTTTTGTCTTCTAATTTTGTCGCTTCAGTAATAATACTTTTTTGTCCTCCTTTTTCAACAAAACTTACAGCTGCCTTTATCTTTGGCGCCATACTGCCTTCTCCAAATTGCCCTTCTTTCAAATATTTATTTGCATCTGCTGAATCCAAATATTCTACAATGCGCTGTGTAGGTTTATTGAAATCAAGATATATATAAGGAACATCTGTCAATATATATAGTTCATCAGCTTTTATTCTTTGAGCCAAAACGGAGGATGCCATATCTTTATCTATAACGGCTTCTATGCCGATTAAATTTCCATTATCATCTATATAAACAGGAATACCTCCACCTCCTACAGCAATGACAATAGTACCGTTTCTAGCAATTTTTGAAATGGTCTCTCTGTTGAAAATAGATATAGGAGTAGGAGAGGGAACAACTCTGCGAAACATACCTTCTTTTTTTGGCGTTTTTCTTAATTCCCAATTTTTTTCTTTTTCTAATACTTCAGCTTCTGCTTTTGTGTAGTATTTACCAATTCTTTTTTTCGGATTTAGAAATGCCGGATCATTTTTATCGACCACTACTTGCGTTACAAGCGTAAGAATATCTCTATGAAGATTCTCTTTACGCAAAAGATTTCTTAGCACTCTTTCAATCAAATACCCAATGCCTCCCTGCGAGTCAGCTACACAAATATCTAAAGGCATTTGTGTAATATCGTAAAGCTGCTCACCTGCATCATTTCTCATAATTATATTGCCAACTTGAGGGCCATTTCCATGCGTAATGACAATATTATAGCCCTGTTTAATCAAATACACAATATTTAGTAAAGTTTCTTTGATATTTTCCTCTTGTTGTTCTATTGTTCCCTCTTGATCACTTCTTGAAATAGCATTTCCTCCAAGTGCAATTACTGCTAGT
Organism: Saprospiraceae bacterium; assembly: GCA_026986005.1. Taxonomy (GTDB): domain Bacteria; phylum Bacteroidota; class Bacteroidia; order Chitinophagales; family Saprospiraceae; genus JADJGA01. The sequence goes on along the minus strand of JALSPK010000003.1, from coordinate 35,253 downwards.
TTATTCATATAATAATACTTAGTTTTATTATTAATCCTCTTAAAATGTTTGCGAAAATATCTATTTTTATCTTACAACTAAAATTATTTTATTTTTATTATTTTATTTAAATTTATAAACGACTTGTAAATTAGCATTATATAAATTTTCAATATTTAATATGTTAATTTAGCACCAAAAACATATTAAATCATTTTGCAATATGAAAAATATAATTTACCTTTGTGTCGAAATGTTAAGCATTTTAAAAAACAAAGGACATGGGTTTAGAAAACAAAAGAAAAAGGAGAAGCAGAAAAAAGAAAAAAGGGTTCAGCTTTTCCGATGAGAGGATCAGAAAGATTGGAGGGATATCAATCGTTTTGGTAAGTATATATTTGACAATTGCATTTACTTCCTATTTTTTTACATGGCAAACTGATCAGGATCAAGTTTTGGAATTTAGTACAAGTATATTATTTAACGGGGATATTGTTGTAAGCAATTGGTTAGGTCGATTAGGAGCATTGGTTGCAAATGCATTTTTCTATTGGGGTTTCGGGGTTGCGTCAATATTTTTTGTTATAATATTTTTCAAATTAGGTTTTACAATCCTGTTTAAGGGTAGCATGAGAAAATTTTTCAATTTTTTAATCTATGCTCTTTACGGTATAGCATTTGTTTCAATTGTACTGGAATTTGTTTTTAAAGATTCTTCCTTCAGTTGGGGAGGAGTTTTTGGTGAGGCAACAAATATTTGGTTAAGTAATTTTATAGGTGATATAGGCCTATTATTATTGTTGATTTTTGCTATAATTACTTTTGTTATTTGGCTACTTAATCCAAAGCTGGAAACATTGCATTTCAGTACCGGGATATTTGATATTAAAATGCCGGTGATGTTCTTTAAAAACAGATTGAAATTTAAAAAATCTTCAACGCCAACAAAGGAAGATAAAGGTTTTGATTCTATAACAGAGGGGAAAAGAGAAAAATCAACTAAAGATAAAGCAACTTCGAGTTTTGCACCTAATTCGTCGATTGAATTTAATATTTCAGATACTCCAAAAGTGAAAATTGAAACTTCCGGAGAATTAGAAATTGAAATAAATGAACCTCAAAAAGTTCAAGAAGATACGGTAAGAATGCCAGGAGTTATAACTGAAAATAAATTGATTCCTGATGCTGATATTGATACATTGAAGGTTATTACTGACAATGATGAAGAAGTATTTATAGAACCTTATGATCCAAGAAAGGAGTTGTCCTCTTATGTTGCACCGGGTTTGGAATTACTAAATGACTATAATTCTGACAATATAACCATAAATAGAGAAGAGCTTGAAGCTAACAAGGATCAAATTATAACGACGTTAAGGAACTATAAAATTGAAATTATTAAGATAAGAGCGACTATTGGACCTACTGTCACTCTATATGAAATAATACCTGCCCCAGGAGTGAAAATTAGTAAGATTAAAAATCTTGAGGATGATATAGCTTTGAGCTTATCTGCTTTGGGAATTAGAATAATCGCGCCTATCCCGGGAAAAGGGACTATTGGTATTGAAGTCCCCAATAAGCATAAACAGACAGTTGGGTTGAAAGATATAATTAAATCACAAAAATTTAAGGAAACCACAATGGATTTACCCATTGCATTGGGTAAAACGATATCAAATGATGTATTTATTGCTGATTTAGCAAAAATGCCTCACTTACTTGTTGCAGGAGCTACAGGACAGGGAAAATCAGTTGGTATAAATTCTATAATTGTATCTTTATTATACAAAAAACATCCTTCTGAAGTAAAATTCATTTTAATAGATCCAAAAAAGGTAGAGTTATTCCCTTATAATGGCATGGATAAGCACTTTTTAGGATTTTTACCTGATGAAGAAGAGGCAATTGTTACAGATACTGATAAGGTCGTATATACTTTGAATTCATTGATAATCGAGATGGAAGATAGGTATAACTTACTAAAAGCTGCCAAATCAAGAAATCTAAAAGAATACAATAAAAAATTCAGAAGTAGGAAGCTAAATCCAAAGAAAGGTCATAGGTTTTTACCATATATAGTACTTGTTGTTGATGAATTTGCTGATTTGATTATGACTGCAGGTAAAGAAGTAGAATTGCCAATTGCAAGATTGGCACAGCTTTCGAGAGCTGTGGGAATACATTTGGTTTTAGCTACTCAAAGACCATCAGTAAATATTATTACAGGTGTCATTAAAGCCAATTTTCCCGCGAGAATTGCATTTAAAGTTACATCAAAAGTGGACTCAAGAACAATTTTAGATGGAGGAGGTGCTGATCAATTGGTAGGTAGAGGAGATATGTTATTATCTTTGGGTGGTGCCAGCGTTGTGAGATTGCAGGGAGCATTTGTTGACACGGATGAGATAGAAAGAGTAGTGGACCATATAGATAAACAACAAGGATATCCTGAACCATTTTACTTGCCTGAATACAAAACTGAAGATGACAAGTCTGACTCTTCTCTAAGCTATTCGGATCTTGACGATTTGTTTATTGAAGCTGCCACTATGGTAGTAACAGAACAATATGGTTCGACTTCATTATTGCAAAGAAAAATGCAAATAGGCTACAATAGAGCAGGTCGAATAATGGATCAAATGGAGACACTTGGTATAGTAGGTGGTGCTAACGGATCAAAACCACGTGAAGTACTGGTTTATAGTGAAACTGAATTGATTGAGATGATAAATAGATTAAAAAATAAATAAATATATTTTGCGAAGTCCCAATAACCGATTTTCGGGTCTTTGCAGAAATTTTAGTTTTCTTAGAGACCTTTGTTTTAGAATAGACCTACGCCGGTAGGTCTATTTTTTTATATGATGATATATATATAAGGCTTAATCCTATAAATAGGAAAGCACTAGAAAACAACATATATAAATTGAAATTTCTCATAAAATATGTATTGCCAAACCACAATAGAATTCCTTGACCAAATAGAACAAATTCTGTTAGAATAAAACCTATTAAATAAGTGTAAATGCCCAACTTTAGATATAATGAAGTGCTAAATAACTTATTGTTTATATATAGTGATAATAACATAGGTGTTATAAATCCTAATGTCACTAGATGTATGTAGCCTATTATAAAATAAGATTTAAGATCATAACTTATTGATGCAAAAACAGGAATCGATTGGAACAGCTGAAGTATAGATTTTAATAAAAACATAAATAAACCAAACCTGAGTAAAAAAGCATAATTGTGATTTTTTTTATTAATACTTTTGTATGCTCTCCACAAATAATATAATCCTACTATAAGTAATATAGAGCTGATAAATGCTATGTAATTAATGCTAATATGTGGCTTTGTCCATAGGACAGATTCTGAATAATTAAGGATTGTTCCTATTAATATATATTTAAATGCATTCTTTAAATTGTCATTTATTTTATTAGATTTATTTTCTGTTTCACTATCCAAAAAAAGTAGTCCGATTAGCGATAATACTATAAAACCATTATATAAAAAATGTAAATAAAAGAATATATCATTATAATATAAGGCGGTTTTCTTATATCCTAATGCCATGATTGGACCAAGTGCCCAAGGTGAAATACTGGAAAGCAAGTATAAAATAAATGCAGCTTTAATATATCTATAGCTAATTGTTTGTTTTAAATCGGTTTTTATTGATTTTACCATATAATATAGTGAATAGTAAGAAAAAATAAGAAATAGAGATAAGAAAGAAATAGATATGAAATTGTATCCAAAAAAGGGAAAACTAATAGTCATTCCTCCAATGAAAAAGCATAGTAATAGTAAAATATACTTTGTTTTCCTAATATTAAAGATATCCGGACTACTGTATTTTTTTAATATTAAAATGTATACAGCTATAAAAACCCAACCTAGAAATCCGGTATGTGAGTGAGATTGGAGAAGTCCGTAAAAATATGAATTGTCGATTAAATTTTGAAAAGGAAGGGTTCTGATTATTAATCCTAGCATGGATGTAATCATTAAAAAAAATAATGAAATTTTACTCCAAGAATGATGATTTATCTTCGCAATCATAATAAAGTGTTAAATAAAAAAAGGCTTGAGCACTATAACTCAAGCCAAATTAATAGTTAATTACAAAAGCTATTCTTTATCAAGTACTTTTTGAATAGCTTCCTCAAGGTTAAATCTTGGATTAACAGCTGCTATTACTCCATTTTTATCCACTAAAAAAGTCCTTGGAATACTTCTAACACCATATAATGCTGCTGCTTTGCAATCCCATTTATCTAAGTCACTCACGTGATTGTCCCAAGTTAAATTGTGTTTCTTAATTGCATTAATCCATCTTGATTTTGAATTTTCTATAGCCTTTTTGAGAGCCTCAGGAGTCTTGTACCTCTGCTTAGCTGTTCTTTGGTCAATTCCATCCAATGAGACACTAAATACAGTAAATCCTTTGTTCTTATATTTGTTATAAATTTTGGTCAATTCAGGAAAAGATCTTACACAAGGGCCACACCAACTTGCCCAAAAATCAATAAGAACTATTTTGCCTTTCAAATCTGATAATTTTCTAGTCTTGCCATCAACGCCTGGCATAATTATTTCAGGTGCGGGTTCTCCTACTTTTATTTTAGCTCTTGCTTGTTCTCTTTGATATTGTTTTAATAAATTTTCAACTATTCCTTCATATTCTTTAGTTAAATAATTATCAGGATATTCAGTTTTCATCTTTTTTAGCATTGTCTCATGCAAAAATGCATAATTAGATTTTGCGCCGAAGGTTGAAAAAAGAAGAATCGATCCTAATAATGGGTTGGATTTTTTCGATACTTCTTTGACACTCATTATATTGATTTTTCTGTCTTTCAAGTCTTTCAAAATGCCATCATATTTCTCGGTGAGTTTTGAGCCGGTAATATCAACGTAACTATTATTAAATTTGGTGAATTTACCCTTTATATCAATGTTATTCTCCTTACCATCAAGCATTAATAAAACGGAATTTCTACCGATTCTTACTTTGTACAAACCAGGACCGGGATGTTGAGCGACATTTATATCAAATTCTCCACTATTTGCTTTGACTTCTTTGATCGTTTCATTGACAGAATTGAAACTAGTCTTTTCAAATAGTACGGGTTTGTTCCTTGCTCCTTCTACGACTCCCCTTATGTTGAAACCACTTTTAGAGCTTGTTTTGCAACCAATATTCAGTATGGTTATTGAAAGAAGCATTATTAGTACAATGTTGATTTTTCTCATAGTTATATTTTTTTAGTTTACAAGTAAAAACGAAATTATAGTTATGCTGAAATATATTTATTTAGTAAAAAAAAACTTATCATTTATTGCAGCACAATTAAAATAATTAACATCAAGAATACTGAACGTTATTTGATACAAAAAAGTTTATCACTTGCTATATATTAAAGAATAAATTGATAAGATGATGTAAAAAATAATAGTACTTCTTATATATTATATGGAAAGGCTGAAAAATTTACGATTTTTTTTTATTTTTTTTTAGATATTTATTAAAATATATTGCTTAATTTGTTAATATATATATATCGTTTAAATAAGTATAGAATATATGAGATATTTTTATTACATTAATTATCACTTTATTTTATGTGTTTTTTATGTTTATTTAGTGTATTCAAATTATTTAAATTGAAAAATTAGTACGATATTTGTATAGTTATGTAATAATGTTTATTAAAATCAACCTTGGTGATTATGAGAAGAAAAATTTTACCAATAATACTTGTGTTAATAATTCCTATGACAGGACTGTTTTCACAAGACTTTCATTATAGTCAATTTTATAATGAACCATTAAATTTTAATCCTTCGTTAGCCGGTGTGATGGACGGTGATAAAAGGATAATATTTAGTATAAGAGATCAATACAGAACTACTCCAATCCCGTATTTTACATTTTCTGGCAGCTATGACATGAAATTTATACCCAATAAGCCGAGTCTCGGGTACTTTTCTGCCGGCGCTGTTTTTAATTACGACAAGCAAGGAGATGCAAAGTTTACTGTTTTTAACTTTAATGTTGCCGGTAATTATACATTGGTAATTAATAGAAAGAATTTTTTATCAGGAGGAGGTCTCATTGGTTTTTCAAACCGAGGTTTTTCTGAAAATGATCTGAGATGGAATAGACAATATGACCCTGGAAGGGGTACATATGATCCTACTATAAATTCGGGAGAATCATTTGAGTCTTATCGTTTTAGTTATCTAGAGACAGGATTAGGTTTAAATTATAAGTATCAACATACAGAAAGAACTAGTCTTGTTTTAGGAGGTTCTGTATTTCACATAAGTACTCCGTCCCAAAATTTTATAAAATATGGAACTGACCAATTGGATATGAGATTTGCATTTATGGCTATTGGCAATATAAAAATAATGGATAATTTAGATTTTCAAGCTAATTTTTTGTATCAACAACAAGATGTCTATAAAGAAAGTGTGATTGGTGGTATTGCGAAGATCTATATTAACAAGAGAAGAGGGAAGCAATTAGCTTTGCATCTTGGATTGTTAGGTAGATTTGGAGAAGGTTGGGCTCCCAAAATTGCGGTTGAATACAATGAGTTTTACTTAAGTATGAACTATGATATTGCTACTAAACCTGTACTTTCGGAGATTACTAACTATAGAGGGGGGCCGGAATTGCATTTTATATATAAAATTAAAAAAGTAAAACCGCTTAGCGAATTTAAAATATGCCCGATATACTAAAATTTTAAAATCTTGAAAACAGATTTGATATGAACAAAAAAAATATATTTTTTATAATATTGATTTTTCTAGCAGCCAATAATTTGGTTAAAGCTCAGTCTTTGAAAGCATTTTTGGTTGCTGCAGAAAAATCATTTGAGGATAAGAACTTCGGTTCTGCTCTCAAATATTATCTTGCTGCCAATGAGTTTAAAGACGACAGGTATGATTTATTGTATAAAAGTGCAGAATCAGCTAGAATGTTTAATGCATTTAATCTTGCCGAGACCAAATATCAGGAGCTTATAGATTCTGATAGTACGAATCAGTATTCTCTTACCTCTTTCTGGTTAGCTGATATAAAACAAAGACTTGGCAAATACAACGAAGCTATTGATTTATATAATATCTATCTTTCTGAACACGGAGGGGAGGATGAGTATTTTATAAAAAGGGCAAAGAAAGAGATAGAAGCATGTAATTGGGCTTTAGGTCTGATAGAAAATCCGAGCGAAAGCATCAAAATAAGTCATATGGAAGGAGACGTTAACTCACCATATTCAGATTTTGCCGGTATGGAAAACGAGAATATGTTTTACTATACCTCAATGAGATTCAAACGGAAAAAGGATTCCAATAATCCACCCAGACCTATTTCAAAAATTTTAAAAGTTGAAAATGATGTTAGTGTTTCTGCTGATTCCACTATAAATAAGGGTGTTTATTTAAATGCACATTTGACTTACAATAAAGACAAATCTAAGGCATATTATACCATTTGCGATTATAAAGGCGTCGCTGAAATAAGATGTGATATTTATTCTGTTGATGCACACAAAGACGGTACATTTGGAGAGGCGGTAAAATTGCCTGATTTCATTAATGACCCTGACTATACCAACACACAACCCAATATCGGGTACAATAGTATTTTGAATAAAGAGATTTTATATTTTGTTTCAGACAGAAAAGGCGGTAAAGGTAAAAGAGATATTTATTATTCTATCATTGACCAAAACGGTAATTATACGAGACCGGTAAACTTGAGTTCAATCAATACCAAGGAAGATGATATTACACCTTTTTACTATACAAATTCCAATTCACTTTATTTTAGTTCCAAAGGATATATGAATATGGGTGGTTTTGATATCTACGCTGTACCATTTGAAGAGGAAGAGTTTGGAACTCCTGTGCATCAGGGATTTCCCTTAAATAGTAGTTATGATGATATCTATTATTGGCTTTCAGAAGATGGTTCTAAAGCGTATTTTTCTTCAAATAGAGAAGGTGCATTGTATTTGGATCCTCAAACAGAAGCTTGTTGCTTTGATATATTTGAAGTTGATATAAAACCTATTGATATTGATTTAAAAATATTAACTTTTAATAAAAGAACATTGCAGGATTTACCCGGTACAACGGTTAAACTTTATGATGCTAATACAAATGAATTAATTGGAGAATTAACAGAAGTGGCTAGTAATGAGTCCCACTTTAAATTGTTAAGTGGTCGTAATTATTACGTTATTGCATCTAGATTGGGGTATGAACCGGATACGATAAGGTTTAATACACTGGGAATAAGTAAATCAGAGACGGTTACTAAAAAAATGTATTTAATACCAATGGATCTGAATCTGAAGGTTTTGACATTTGATAAAACAACTTTGCTAAAACTCAAGGGAGTTGAATTAACATTGGAAAATTTAACGGATAAATCTGTTGATCCGGTTGTGATAAGTAATATCTCTGATAATGATTTTCATTTTGAAATTTTACGAGGTCACAATTATAAAGTAACTGCGAAAAGGAAAGGATATCAAAGTGTCAACTCATTTATTAATACCAATGATTTTGAAGGAGTAGAAATCATCAAGAAGTTATACTTACCTGATTTACTCAATGCATATTTGCCATTAGTTGTTTACTTTGACAATGATAAACCCGATATTAGATCAAGAAAGAAATATACAAAAAAAACATATACAGAAACCTACAATAGCTATATAAAGAGAAAAGATACATTTGTCAAGAGGTATACAAAAGACATATCTGAAGATTACCTTATAGAACAGGCCAAAAATGAAATAGAAAGTTTCTTTGATTATGATGTTAAGGCGGGAAAAGAGAAGATTGAGTTCTTCATGAGTACATTATTGGCGGTATTGGAAAATGGTCATACAGTTGGAATTCGCTTAAAGGGATTTGCAAGTCCAAGGGCAGATTATAAGTATAATTTGATTTTAGCACAGCGTAGAGTGAGTTCTTTAGACAATGAAATAAGAAAATATAAAGGTGGAGTATTTTTACCTTATATGAAATCAGGCCAATTGATTATTACGGATGTTTCTTACGGTGAATCATTGGCACCAAAAGATATAAGTGATAGCTTGAAAGATGAAAAACATTCTATCTATGGAGTGAAAGCATCCAAGGAGAGAAGAGTGGAGGTTATACAGATTAATACAGATTTAAATGAAAATAAATAATTATAAATAATTCAATTATGATTAATAAAATACTAAAACTTTTATTGTTTTCCACATTCTTGTTGCTTTTGTCTACTGAAAGTAAAGCGACACACATGGTAGGTGGAGACTTTACCTATAGATGCTTGGGCAATGGATACTTTGAAATCAAGTTGACGATTAGAAGAGATTGCTATTTGGGGGCGGATGATGCTGAGTTTGATGAGAAGGCGGTAATTGCTATTTTTGATCAATATAATGGTCCTCTCAAGCCTAATCAAGGAGGTCTTCTCCTTTTGACCTATACAGGTAGTGATACATTGGATGAATCATTGAACAGGAGATGTGGAGTTTTGGGAGATGATGTATGTGTACATGAAGCGGTGTATATCGATACAATAAAATTACCTAGACCTCTCACGGGAAGAGTGCATAGATTGTATTATCAGAGATGTTGTCGTAATGAAAGTCTTTTGAATATTGAAAATCCTTTAGAGACAGGTAATTCTTATATGATTGAAATAGATGAATATGCTTATGACGAGTGCAATAATTCACCTGTATTTAATGATTGGCCTGATATATATATATGTGCAGGAGAGAATTTGAATTTTGATCATTCCGCTAGTGATATTGATGGAGACTCCTTGGTATATAGTTTGTATACACCATTTTTGGGAGGGACTATTGCAAAGCCAAAACCGGAAGTTCATGCTGATTTTGTGCCATATCTAAATAGACAGGTTACTTGGAAAAATGGCTTTAGTGAGAATAATGTGTTTGGAAGCACAGATCCTTTGAAAATAGATTCTGAAACAGGATTGATTACAGGAACTCCTGAAAATACGGGGCAATACCTAGTTGGAGTGCAAGTTTCAGAATACCGTGAAGGTGAATTAATAGGTGTTGTTAGAAGAGATTTTGAGTATAATGTAAGAGAATGTGTAGAACCACCACAAGCAATTATTGAAAGTGTTGACGCAATTTGCGGATCAGCACAAACTGATACACTCGTACTGAAGAATGTAAGCCTATATGCTGATAGCTATACATGGAGTATTTATACCCATTCGACAGGGCAAACGATAACTTCAGCCAATCCTGATGAATTTGATCTTGTCTATACTCTTCCTTCTTCAGGTAAAGATACATTTGATGTCACACTAATAGCTTATAGTCAGATTGCAAATTGTTCAAACGAAACCACTAAAAGAATAATAGCTGTTAAAGATGAATTGATTGCTGATTTTGATGTTGAAATAAATGAGTGTTATTCGGATTCATTGGACATCACATTGAATTTGAATGACAAATTTGACCTTTTGAATCCGTTGTATACATGGAAAGATAGTAAATGGACTCTCAATTTTTCATCATTGACATTGAATGCTTCAGGAAAGATTGTCCAGATTACAATTCCTAAAGAAGATAGTGTTAGAATTATTTTAGATGTAGATACTGAGGAAGGATGTCAGGCGAGTATTGAAAAAGTGGTACTTCTTACTTTTGCAAAAATAGTGTTTTTGGGAGATCCTATTGTAGTTTGCAAAGGAGATACTAAGAAAATAGTTAAGAATCCAAATTCAGCTTGGACATATACATGGAGTACCGAAGAAGGCTTGGATTTTGGTTCTGACCCTAATGATAAGTCTAATCCTACTTTTGTTTTAGATAGAGACATGGAATATTCCGTAACGGTGACAGATGGTATATGTACGGATTCCGGTACGGTAAAAGTGGTCGTTAAAGATTATTTTGATGTTAAGATAGAAGGGGAAGATACAGTTTGTGTAGACTCTGTAGATCTTACAGCTATTGGTGATGGTAGTGCAGATAATGTATACCAATGGTCATTTTCTAGTACATTCTCTGATATTATAGCAGAGGGGGAACATGTTACTATTAAATTAACCGGTATCAATAATAAGATATTCTTGAGAGTAGATCCTACGACTGCCTGCTCTAATAATATAGATAGTATTACTGTAGTAAATGGTACACTAAAATTAGATTATAAAAAAGAGATTTGCTATTTGACAGACTTTAAAACTAAAATAGAGATAAAAGGTCTAGATTCAAAAACTCATATAAAATGGGACGTAAATCCTATAATAATAAGTGATCTTGATTCAAATATAATATATATTAAAACAGAAACAATCGGAGATTACTATTTGGTATTTTATGCAACTTCTGATTATGGTTGTGAGCTTACAGATACTATTCATGTTTTTGCAGAACAAGGCCCAGAACTGGATATAGCAAGTTATTTGCAATGTGGTTCTTATGAGATGTGCTTTGATGTAAATAATCCAACAGCTGCAGTGTTAAGTGGTTTTCACTGGGATTTTGGAGTTTTGGATATCACAGGTGATACTTCTAATTTTATTAAAGATTGTTACACATATGCTGAGCCCGGTAAGTATTTGGTTACATTGGAAGTTAAAATAGGGGATTGTGATGATAAATCAATTTTGGAAAAGGAAGTTGAAGTTCCTGAAATAATTGATGTGACAATAGATAATAATAGTGACTCATTGATTTATTGTACAGGTGATGAGATTACTTTGATTGCTAAAACAAATGTTGAAACAGTTGAATTGAATTGGTTTGAAGGACAAAATAATTTAGGATCAGGGGATACTCTTAAAATATTTCCCAAAGGAGATATGGAAGTTTCTGTAATTGCCGTTGATGCTTATGGATGTTCAGATACAGCAAAAATATTTTTACAGGAATATGTATTTGATTTGACATATGATGATCCGGGTGTTCGTTGCAAAGGTGATACATTGCAATTAAATATAACAAACAATACATCTAATAATTTAAGTTACCATTGGTCTGGAAATGAAGTAATCGCAGGCGAAGATACAAATACACCTACAGTTGTAGTAACTGAAAGTACTGATTTTGAAGTGCTGGTGACAGATTTAGGAGATGTAGGTTGCGACTCTTTGTTTATAGTGTCTGTGATTGTTAGTGATATAGATATTTATGTAGAAGCAGATACTGTTGAATTGGTGATTACTAATCCAACAAACATTACAGTTAATAATGTGCCTGACAATTCAACAATATTGTGGAGTACCGGAGAGACTGATGTTGAGACAATAACAATCACTCCTACTTCAGCTGACACAGGAAATAAAGATTATTGTGTAACTGTGACAGATGAGTACGGTTGTACAGATGTAGATTGTGTCACAATTCACGTGATAGATCCTGCTTGTAATGAAGATGATATCTATATACCAAATGCTTTTTCACCCAATGGTGATGGAGTAAATGATACTTTCAGAGCAAGGGGTAAATATTTGAGAGGAGTTGATATATATATATATGACAGGTGGGGAGAATTGGTTTTTAAAGGAAGTGGTGATGAATATATAAATTGGGATGGTACATTTAGAGGCAAACCTTTACCTCCCGACTCTTACACGTACCGTGTAAATGTAGAATGTGAAGACTCAGATAAATACACACAACAAGGTAATTTGAATCTTGTAAAATAAACAAAAAAAGCTGCTCGTGCTCACGAGCAGCTTTTTTTCTATTGATTTATTAAATTATCTACGATTTTAATCATTTTCTTTCCGCCCCAATTTGCTGCTCCGGTTTCTTTCAATACAATTTTTCCATCCTTAGATATTAAAAATGTCGTAGGGATACTTCTAACTCGAAAAGGAATAGGAGTTTCTCCAACCGAATGAAAGGTAGGAAAAGTGTACTCTCTTTTTGTGATAAATGATTTAATCTTGCTGATATTATCATTTGTAATAAGAAAAAAATCAATATTTTTATTATCTTTAAAATGGTCGTACAACTTTTGAATTTCAGGCATTTCACCTACGCAAGGAGGACACCAAGTAGCCCAAAGGTTGATAAATATAACTTTACCTTTAGATTTTATGAGATCTATATTCTCTCCTTCTTTATTCTGTAATTTCCAGTTTAAATCTTTGTCAGAAAGTATATCACCATCAACTTTAAGGCTGGGTTGTACAAAAATAGCTTTAATCCTGTTTATAGCACCTCCAATAGCAAGTCTTCCTTGCGGAAATAACATTGCTACGACAAATACAATAAAAAAAGCATCGCCGAATTTGGAAAAGGCAGATTTAGTTCTCCAATATTTTTTTATCCTTTCTTTCATTTATACAATTTAATTATTACTCTAATAAAAAATATAAACTATTAAAACCTGAGGAAGTTCAAAATATAATCAGTTTTGTGCTCGCATTACACTAAAAACATACTTAAAGAGGCTATGGTCTCGGTTTGTGTTTTATTTGCAAAGAGGTCAAGAGACCTTTTGTTCGGAGGTGGGTAAGGAAATCACAGGCTTGCTAAGTTTGAGCCTGAGCAAAAGCGGGTGAGCAAAACTGCTCTATAAAATATATAGCAAAATGTTAAAATATTAATTTTAATATAAAATTCACATTGAATAGTTTAATTTGTCTTCAATATGACTTACCTTTGCAGTATATTAATTTGTTTATCGATTTTGGTTGACCATTCCGAATTCGGTGATATTTTTAACTATACCAAAAAAGAAATTTTTAGTGTTTATAGCTCCCCCAATATAAACTCTCGGAAGCGCTCTGTTTTGGTATCAAAAACCAAAAAAATGAAAAAAATATTTACATTGTTAGTGGTGATGAGTTCATTATTTTTTGCTGTCCAGATGAATGGACAAGGATCTGAATCGTTCGAAAATGCTAATTTACCAAGTAGTTATTCTGATGGTTCTTTTGTAGGGGATAATAGCGTGACATGGAATTATGTTCAATCTAGAGATGATGCTGGATTTAAAATTACGAATGAAGGAATAATGCTTCGAAGATCTAGCTCGAATAGTAAAGTATATTCTGATGCTGTGGCTGGCGGTTTAGGAGATTTTTCTTGTGATTTGAAAAAAGCATATACTGGCGCTGGAAATAGGCAGGTTGAACTTTTTATCAATGGTGTTTCAAAAGGTACTTCTGAAGCCTTTGATGATACTAATGTACATAATTTTTCCGTTAATGGTATTAATGTTTCCGGTAATGTTACAATTGAAATAAGAGATATAACAAGCAAACAAGTAATAGTTGATAACATTAGTTGGACTGGTTTTTCTTCTTCCAACGATGCTGATGCAGAAGCTGCTGACACTGGTAGCCAACCTACAGGTACAACAATTTCCTCCACAGGCAATGATGATTCCAACAATCCTGTTAGTGTTTTTGAGATGACTTTTTATGATTGGGGGGCATCCGATGGATTGCCGACTCATGTGACTAATGTCAGATTAAAACCTAAAAATACCAACACTGCGGATTGGACAAACAATATAGGCGGTTTGGTATTGGATGACGGCTCAGTTACTCTAACACCCAGTAGTGTAGATATACAAGATACTTATATAGATATAGCGTTTAATAGTGGAGACTTTGATGTAGCTGATAATACTACAAGGGACTTATATATTGCTGTATATCTCAATACTTCAAATATTGAGGATGGCAAAATATTATCTTTTATGGTCGATGTGGATAATCACGGTTTTACGGCAGATCCGAGCGGCACACAGTTCAAACCCGTATTTAGCGGAGGAGACTTTTATTCCAATGATTTTACCATAGATGTAGAGGCAACAGAGATGCAATATCAACAACAACCTACTGATGTTGAGGTTAATACAGTAATGTCTCCTGCTGTAACAGTTGCATATACTGATGTCAATGGCAATGTCGATGTGGATTATAATGGTTCGGGATTTGATGTCACGATGACTACTACGGGTACTTTTTCTGGTTCTGCTACTACTAGTGTCTTACCGGTATCAGGAATTGCAACTTTTGATAATCTGATTTTTTCAGCTACGGGAACGGGTGTGACAATTACTGCTGATAATGGTGGTTGGACCGCTCCTCAAACGAAAACATCAGATGCCTTTGATGTAACACCTGCAGCGGCACCTATTTGTCACGAAGAGCATTTTGATGGTGGTGTGCCTGATGGCTGGACAAATAATGGTACAGCGAATGAAACTACCGGTACTCATGCAGGAGCTGCTGCCAACTGTAGAGCTATTGGAAGTGGAGATGATATTTTTTCTCCGTCATTCAACTACCCTGAGACATTAGAGTTTTATCAGGATGCTAGTGGTGGTGGAAATAATCAAACAGCTACTTTAGAATATAGGATTGGTGATGCAGGAGAGTGGACTCAATTTTATAGCTTTAGCGCCACTACTGCCGGGAAAACAGAATCAGTAGATCTTACAGCTATTAATACCGCAAATGGTGATGCTTTGTCATCAAAACAGTACGTTCATTTTAAATTTCTTTCTGCTTTCAATACATGGTATTTGGATGATGTAGTAATCAGAGGTAGTAGTTGTGCTATTCCTATCGAGCTTTTAGATTTTTCTGTTAAAAAAGCCGGTAATAATACTCTTGTTGAGTGGTCGACTTTGTCAGAGGAGAATAGCGATTATTTTGTGGTAGAATGGAGTATAGACGGTGTTAATTTTGAAGAGATAGCAAAGATAGATGGGGCAGGTAGTAGTAGAGAAAAGATAGAGTATAGTTATACACATGCTAACCCTTCAATCGGAGTCAATTATTATAGACTTGTGCAATATGATTTGGATGGTAGAAGCGAATCCTTTGGTGTACAGCAAGTGGTATTTGTTGCGGACAAAAAGGATATGTTTATCACACCTACGCGCGTTGAAAATGATATTAGAGTTGGATTTAGTGATAAAGTTGAGAATGGTATTCTTAATATATTCGATATGCAAGGAAAAGCGATTAAGACTATTGATGTGCCGGACGGGGTTGACTCTGTAAATCTTGATGTGTCATCATTATCATGTGGTCAGTATATCGTGAGATACATTGATAAGATTGGCACTATATCTAAAAGATTTGTAAAGCTATAAACATACTATAAAATAAACAAAAGAGGTGCTTCCTGATTATGGATGCACCTTTTTTATTGCTCTTGTTATTTCTCGTTTTCCCGGAGGTCCCGGAGGATTTTCTATAGTTAGTCCAAGGCTTTTTAATGCTCTTTTGAATGAGCCTTTAGCACCGTAAGTTATAAGTACCCCATTATGATTTAGAAATGAAGTTGCTAAATCTAGAAAAGGTCTTTCCCAGAGGTAACTTTGTTCGTTGGGACTAAATGCATCAAAATAGATTATATCAAATTTAATATCAGTTTCAAATTTTTCAAATTCAATATTATCTCTGGACAAAGTGAATTTGTCGTGTATAATCTCTTGTAGCATACAATCTTTTTGATGCATTTTTTCAAATTCCCTACTTAAGTTATTTGAATCGGTCTTTGAGATATAGTTCAAATATTTTATTTGCTCCATGCTCACCGGATATGCTTCCAGAGCATGATAAACTAGATTAATATCCTTTTTAATAGCGTATTTCAATGAAAGCAATGCATTCAATCCTGTACCAAATCCGTATTCAAGAATACTAATTGAGTTTTTGTTGTTGATGTTGTGGTAATACTTTAACCCGTGATTTATGTATATATGATTGCTTTCCTGTATCGCTCCGTGGGTAGAGTGATATGTAGTCTTAAATCTATTAGAAAATAGAGAGTGGGAACCATCATCGGTCAATATTATTTTTTTTCCTTGCATGATTATTAAAGAACTTCAAAATAAATTAGTAATTTTACAAAAGTAAACTATTTTTTTATGTTTGAATTGGAATAGCGGAATAGTTTTTGAAGTAAAAATAGCACAAAAAGATTATTTTTATATTTTGATAGCTTATTGGACAGATGCTGAAGATGGCGAGCTTTTATGTAGAATAATGAATAGAAAGTCAAAAATAATATAGCAAATTAACAAATAGAAAAACAAGTAATCACAAAAATATATTAGATGAAAAGAGTAATTTTATTAATGATGGTATTAAGTTTTGCGATGGTTTCTTGCAAGCAAAATTCTAAAACTTTGGATTCAAAAGACACAAATAAAATACAAGCTAAAAGTACGGAGTCTAAGAAAGATGGGAAGATCTATAGATTACCTCCTTTACCGCGACATATTTATGATGATATTTATAAGTATTCTGATTATCTGGATGTCTTATTTGAGGATTTAGATTTTTCAATGAGTCAAGACAATAATGCATCTATTAGAACCTTTTTGCAGAATATTAATCTTAAAAGGACGGCAGCATTGAATACAGCTTGCAAGCCAATGGGTCATGTTAGTTTTATAAAAAATGGTGAATCGATAATCGAGGCCGATTTTTATCATGAACCCGGATGTTACTACTTTATTTTTTATTATGAAGGAGATCCGCCTATGTTTTCCAATAGCATGAGTGAAACAGGAATTCAATTTTTCAATAATTTAAAATCAAGAAGCTTTAAAGTAAGAAAGTAATGTATGCAGCAATTGATCTAGGGACTAATACGTTTCATATGATTATTGTTGATGTACACAATGGTCGCTCCACAGTAGTATACAGAAAGCGTTATTTTGTAAAATTAGCATATGATAGTGTAGAGGAGATAGGTGCAAGTGGTTGGCAACGAGGATTGAATGCTATCCTAAGTTTTAAAAAATCCTTGGGTAGATTTAATATAAAGAAATATCGGGCATACGGTACTTCTATTTTTAGGATTGCAAAAAACGGGAAGGACTATGCAGATTTTTTAAAAAATAAGTCGGGTATTAATATTTCAGTTCTGTCAGGGAGTGAGGAAGCAAAGTTGATTTTTTATGGAGCTAAAATGGCAGGGATTACAGATAAGGGCAGAAATATGATAATAGATATAGGAGGAGGTAGTGTTGAATTTATATTGACACGTGGAGGAGATATGATTTTTGAACAGTCATCTCAAGTTGGTATTTTAGAGTTGTATCATCGGTTTGATATAAATAGTGCTCAGACGGTAGAAAGTTTAGCTGCAATTGAACAGTATTTGTACATAAACACAAATGCTTTAAGGGAGAAATTAAAAGGAGTGGCTATTGATAGTCTGATAGGTACAGCAGGATCATTCGATGTATTGAGCAGTTATATGCGTGCTAGGAAGAAACCAAATCGTAATGAACTGAGCTTGAATTATTTTAAGAATATTTATAAATCTATTGCTTATACTACTGATGAGGAAAGGGAGAGAATCCACTGGGTGCCACAGGAAAGAAAAAAATTAATTGTTTTTGCTTTTGCTATTATTGATTTTGCATTAAAGATATCGGGAGCTAATTTGATACGGGTTACTCCATATTCGATGAAGGAGGGGATGATATGGGAGATGATGAATGAAGATAAAAATTAAATATTGAGTTAATGAATGTAAAAATAAAGACAGCTCGATTATCAATTTTTTCCAATCTGTTTTTGATTGTATTGAAAATGGTAATGGGGATATTTACAGGTTCGGTGAGTATGATGTCGGAGGCTATTCATTCGGGAATTGATTTATTGGCTTCGATTATCGCTTTTTTTTCGGTAAAAATCGCATCAAAACCACCTGACAAGGATCATCCATATGGGCATGGTAAATATGAAAATGTGTCAGGAGTACTTGAGGCATTATTGATTTTTATAGCTGCATTGTGGATTATTTATGAAGCGGTAGATAGACTTCAGCATCCCTCCATAATTAAAAATATTCATTATGGTATTTTTGTAATGCTTGTGTCGATGGTAGTTAATATATTTGTGTCAAGAAAGCTTTATGTCGTAGCTGAGGAGTATGATTCTATTGCTCTCAAAGCTGATGCGTTGCATTTGAAAACTGATGTTTACACATCAATGGGGGTCGCAATAGGATTTTTGTTGATATATTTAACGGGATACACTTGGCTTGATTCAATAATAGCTATTTTAGTCGCTTTACTTATCATTTATGAATCTTTTGAATTGCTGAATAATGCATTTTCTCCTTTGGTAGATGCACAGTTGCCTGAGGAAGAAATAAAAATGATTAGTAAAATCATTAGCTCAAGCCTTAAGGAAGATGCTGAAATTAGTTACAGAAGGGTTCGAACACGTAAATCCGGTTCTCAAAAGTATTTGGACTTCATCCTTTCATTTCCTAATAGCACTACGGTCAAAGTTGCACATGATTTGTGTGACGAGATAGAAGATGCCATCAATCATGAATTTAAAGAGATTGATATCAATATACATATTGAACCGGTAGATAAATGAATGACTTTAGTTAGTGTCTGTCCATAAAGTGCTTGATTTTTGAAAAATAAAGATTTTTGATGAGATTTTAATCTTTCTGAGGATTAGTGATGCCTTAGCATCAGTAATTTGAATAAAGTAAAAATATCGCGAAAAGATTATTTTTATATTTTAATGACTTTATGGACAGACACTAATTAGTGTCTGTCTATAAAGTGCTTGATTTTTGAAAAATAAAGATTTTTGATGAGATTTTAATCTTTCTGAGAATTAGTGATGCCTTAGCATCAGTAATTTGAATAAAGTAAAAATACCGCGAAAAGATTATTTTTATATTTTAATGACTTTGTGGACAGACACTATTTTGTCGATTTAATATTTAGTCTTGTATAATTATTAATTGTCTTTGCAATTTTTTACTACCTTTGCGGTTTGTTATATTGATTCGTATTGATATTTGCATTTATTAGATGGGAAAACAGCTATTTATTTAATTGAACGAATTTAATACGATTTGACATTAATCTACCATAAAATATTATTAGTGATATGAGTTTATTAGTATTTATCTTTGTTTTTTATATACTTTTTAGTATAAGTTTGTATTTTCTCTTTCCAAAGGCGAATGTAGAGGCATGGAAAGGACTTGTTCCTGTTTTGAATCTAATAGAAATATTTAAAATAATTGGTAAACCTACGTGGAAGGTTATTTGGTTTTTTGTACCTATTGTTAATCTTTTTGCATTCGTGTCTATGGCAATTGACTTGGTGAAGTCTTTTGGTAAGTACGATTTCAAATGGAGTGTTCTGTCGTTTTTTTACGCACCGATTGCTTTCTTCTTAATAGCATTTGATAAAAATACAAGCTATGTGGGACCTGCGGCGAAGCAAGAAAAGGAAATTAATAAGAAAATAGTTGAAGCTCAAAAAAGTGGAAATAAAAGAGAGTATAACAAATTAATGCTTAATAATCCTTTTAAAAGGCCATTGTGGAGAGAGTGGGTTGAGTCTTTGACTTTTGCAATATTTGCTGCAGCTTTCATAAGAATGTTTCTTATTGAGGCATATGTAATACCGACACCTTCTATGGAAGGTTCTTTGGATGTCGGGGATTACCTTTTTGTGAGTAAGGCGCATTATGGTATTCGTACTCCTATGACTATTGCAATGTTTCCATTGCTCCACAATAGGATTCCATTTATCAATACAGAGTCGTATTTGAAAAAGCCCAGTTTGCCTTATTTTAGATTTAAAGCTATTGAAAATGTAGAAAGAAATAAGCTGATTGTTTTTAATTGGCCTGCGGGAGATAGTATTTATCTCACATCCAGACGATCATATTCCTATAATCAAGTTCATCAGAATTTGACAGATTACTTGAAGTACGATCCTGAATTAAGAGCTAAAGTCAAAAATAAAGAAATAATAGTGCGACCTGTTGATAAAAAAGACCACTATATAAAGCGTTGTGTGGCACAAGCAGGAGATAGTCTTCAAATAAAAAATAGAGTTTTATATATTAATGGAGTTGCACAAAAATCACCTATTCACAGACAGTTTAAATACATAGCAAGGAGGCCTCTGAAGATTAATAGGAAAAAACTGGAAGAGTGGGGTGTGAAAAGTGCATACGGGCGAGGTATGATATATTTTTTAAATGATGGACAAGTGAAAAAAATAAAGGAACTAAGTGGAGAAAATGCGATAGAGGTAGTTAAGAATGAAATTGATCCTTCGCTTTTTCCAAATAATAAAAAGTATTTTCATTCATGGAGTTTAGATGATTATGGTCCTATTTGGATACCAAAAAAAGGTGTTACCGTAGATTTAACAGTAGAGAATTTGCCGTTGTATCGTAGGGTTATTGATGCATATGAGCACAATGATCTAAATGTTAAAGGAAATGATATTTACATAAATGGAAATAAAGCGGATAAATATACTTTTAAGCAAAATTATTATTGGGCTATGGGGGACAATAGACACAATTCTGAGGATTCACGATCATGGGGATTTGTGCCTGAAGATCATATTGTAGGCAAGCCATTATTTATTTGGTTTTCTACTAAGAATAATAATATGTCTGAAGGGATTAACTGGAACAGGATTTTTAGATCAGCAGAGAGTGTTTCAAAATAGCATTATTTAAATTATGATTTATACTAAGAGGGATAGTTTTTGGGGAGGATTTCTTCTTGTTTTGAGCGATACGATTGCATCTTTTGTTTCCGGTGATTTTTCCATAATTAGATTAGTGGGGATGTTTATTGTAGGAGCAGCCTTATATGCCGTAGAAATACCTCATTATTTCGCATGGTTGGAGCGTTTTACAAGAAGGAGACTTGATGGTATGAAAAGAAAGTTGACCAAAACCGTTGCGGTAGCTTTATTTTTTAATCCGCTTTGGATTTTTAGACACTTTGTATTTATCTATCTACTATTGGGAAAAACGGATTTGATAAATGGTGATTTATTCCATACTGCAATACTATCATTTGCTTTTAACCTCCCTTTTTCATTGATAGGAAACTATATTATTCAAAATAAAATATCATTGAAATGGCGTTTTGTATTTAGTTCAGTTTTTTCTGCAATGATTACACTGTACTATTCATTAAGTCCAATGATTTTTGGTTAGAGCCTATTATAAAATACTTGATTTTTTTTAAATAAAACTGCTCATCATATATTAATTCTATGATGAGCAATTGATATTATTTATTTATATTATCCAAGTGGTATTCTTTAAAGTGTACAAAATCGCCGAAATGTCTTGGGTATTCTTTTTTGTATTGATACCAAATAACATCAACCAAAGTCACTATTCCTACCAAAGTATTGTCATCTTCAACGATCGGAATAGCTTCGAATAGATTTTCAAGAAATATTTCTGCTACTGAGCCCACTTTATCTCCGGGATTAAGCTTTGCCACGCGTTTTGTCATCACGTCACCAACCTTGACTTCCTTGTATTCGTCACGAGATTTGTCCAATTCCCACAAGTCATAGAAAGATAAAATGCCAATAAGTTTATTGTCATCGTCGATAACAGGTAAATGCTCAATTCTAAATTTCTTTAGGATATTTGTAGCTTTTTCGATACTATCATCTGCTTTGACCGTGATGGGGTCGGTTGTCATGATAGATTTTACTTTTTCGTTCATCATAATTCAAAGGGTTTTATTTTTTATAAAAGTACTATTATTTTCTTAAAATCCAAAATATAATATGATAAATTTATCAAAATTTCGGACAATTTATTGGTGTGTTTTTTGGAATATCGCCCCAAACATACGCTAGAGAAAGCTCAAAAGCTCCTCTATGACCAATAGTATTGTTTAATTCTGACACAGTTATGTCATAATTTATATTTAATTCAAATTGATTAAATTCAAAACCTGTAGAAAAAGATATGCTTTCCAAAAAAATACCGGTTATTGAATTAGGAAGTCTTGCCCATACTCCAATTCTAAATGCATTATTCTCTTTTGAAATATATTGATATCTCAGGCTACTTCCAATAATTATATTTAAAAACGATTCCTGCACATTTAAAATGGTAGAGGGGAGGAGACTTATATTTCTATTTATTGAAAATTCGCCTCCTACTATCCCTGTATACAATTGATAAATATCAGAAATATTATCTTTAAGAAGTGAAATATTCGGTTTGTTGATATGTTTAATATTTGCTCCTAGGTAAAAAGAGCTATACTTGCCCGAGATATAGTACATAAGTCCTGTATTAATATCCGGATAAAGTCTTGAATTTAATAGTGATTCTCCTGTAGGGGTATCAGGATCGACTTGTTGTTTGCTTTTGTCAAATTGCACGCCAAATAAATAAGAACCACCATCAAAATACCTTTTCCCATAACCAACTTGAAACCCAAATGTCAAATATTGATTCTGTCCTGTATATTTATTATTGTATAAGTGTTTTGAATAAGACATACTCAACAATCCTGAAGCAATTCCAAGCTTGATTCTTTTTGAACCTGAGATATCATCCATTAATAAGATACCAAAAGAAAAAAAATCATTTTTTACAGTATTAATTTTCATATCGGCAAATATACTTTTAGTATTGTAAAGTGCATCTTTTGAAATACCGATCCATTGCTTCCTAATACCCGTTCCTACCCGATATTTTCCGTTAAAAGAACCAGTTAAAGCTCCTGAGGTATATAGCGGATTGCTACCGAGGTTGGTAAAGACAACATCTTGAGCTATGAACGGTGTAGTGATAAAAAGCTGTAGAATCAATATATAGATAATCCGTTTACACATTATTCATATTTTTATCTTATCAAAGTAACAATTCCTTTATAATTTTGAAACTTACCTGCTTTATTTTTTGTTTTTAGAGTCCAAATGAATGAAGCTGCATTCAATGCGACTCCTTTGAAAGTGCCGTCCCAACCCAAAGATTCATCATTGACCATAAAATTATCTCTTTGGTAAACTTTTCCTCCCAAACTATTGTACACCTTAAAAGATAAAACGGTAATCCCATCTTTTCCATAAACAAAGAGATGTTTATTAGAAATGACATTGCTATTGGGTCTAAATGCATCCGGAACAAATATATCATTATTGACTTTTACAGCGATATATTTATCTCCAATTCCCGAGCAATTGAGACTATCTGTTATTTCTAGTTTAGCTATAAAGTTAAATAAAACCTCTATTTCGGGGGAGTAACAATCCACACATCTGATGTTCACGCCTGATGGTACAGTCCAATTGTAAGTAAATGGAGGTATAGCATTCTTAATCTCAGGAGTCAAAGTCAATTTATCTCCATAATCCACGATAGTATCATTTCCTAGATCAATACTGATAGGATTTGGCTCGGAAATGATAATGTTTTTTATAGTATCTGTACAACCGTTTACATCTTTAGTTACGGAGATATAAGTGCCCTTCTTTAGCCCTATTATTTTTGATCCTGAATAATATTTGTCTCCTATTACTTTATTAGAGTATGGAGGTGTTCCTCCTGTTGTACTAAAAATCAGTTGACCATCAAAACCATTGTTGCATTTTGTATCGAATGATTCAACTATTGAAAATACTGAATCTTTTGGTTCTGTAATAACAGTAGAATCATTTTTTTCACATCCATTTATATCCCTAACCAATATAAAATATTTTCCTGCTTTGACATCTTTCAATACATCTTGGTTAATATCTTTATTCCAAGTTATAAAGTATGGAGCACTTCCTCCATTGATCAAAGGTTTTGACTTGCCATCTGAACCTTTGAAACAGCTTACAGCGCTATTATTAAAATTGATTGAAATAGGGTCAGGTTCTTTTATGTAATACAAAGCTTCTTGTTTACATCCTTTTAAATCTGTTACCGTAAGTTTGTAAATACCTGATTTTAATTTGTGGGCATAAGGTTTATTATTTGTGTTTGCATTTGCACTCCAATTGTATGTATAATCGTTATTTCCACCAGTATTTTCTACTTCTATTAATCCATCATTGTAACCGTAGCAAGAAACATCTTTTTTATCAGTTACCTTAATCTTAATTTCCTGTGGATTTCCAATAGTTATACTTTTTTTTGCGGTACACCCAAAACTATTGGTCGCAATTGCAAAATATGTTTTTCCTCCTTTGAGGTTGTAGGCATATTGACCATATTGAGTAGGATTAGAACTCCATGCAAAATTCATTAAGCTGCTATCCGTTTCCCTTGCTCCATAAAAGACTTTGGATACCCAGGCAGAGCCATCCTCATAATCATGACATGACGCATTGGACTGTTCCAAAATCATTGTAAGGCTATCGAGTTGGATAATATCTTCACTGATGATTTTTTGGCATCCTATATTATTATCTGTAATTGTAACTTCGTAGTGTCCTTCAGCCAGATTATCTTGAAATGTTCCTGTTGCTCCATTACTCCATGTGACTTGATAGTTGTTGTTGGGAGGCAATAGTAGTTCAATGCTACCATTTGATTCACCATAACAAAGAGAATCCTTTATATTATAATTTATATCAAGGCCATCTGCAGGTTCAGTTATTGAGTAGGATTTTATCACTTGACAATTATTATCATCAGTAACAGTTAAAAAATATTGTCCAGACGGTATACCGGTCAAGTCTTTTATTGTGCTATTTCCAAGAGGAGTATTCCAATGATAAACATAAGGTGGTGTGCCACCGTAAGTTTTGAGCCGGATCTCCCCTGTATTTTCTCCTTTACAAACTATATTAACAATTGAGTCTTTTACTACAATGCGGCTTGGGTTGTCAAGGGTTATTGAATCTATGTAGGAGCAAGCATTGTCATCTGTAATAGTAATATAATATAGTCCATTTTTCAAATTACTAATGCTTTTAGATGTATATACTTTATTATTAGACTTTTCAAGCCATTTGTACTTCAAATCCCCCTTTCCTCCAAAACCATTGGCTGTTATTGTACCATTTTTTTCATTGTGACATTTTATTTTTTCAATTGTGAAGTCAGCGCCTATTTGATTCGGCGAACTTATTGTAAACACAAAAGGAATCGAGCATGCGTCACCATCAGTAATAAATATTGTATCAGTACCTGTCGGTAAGTTATTAAAATATCCTGTATTATTTACTTGGTTATGATATTTGAAAGAATACGGTGCTTTAGTTCCTGAAGCCTCCAACTTTATCTCGCCATTTGCATCTGAAAAGCATTTGTTATCTACAACAGATACTATGTCAATAGTAGGAGCGGGACAAGGGTAGGTAGTACATTGATGAAAAAACGAGGTGTTAATACAATCATCGCTTTTAATCCTTATTTCGAAATTGATCGTCTCTAAAAATCCTAGTCCTGATTGTGAAAAATTATTTTTTGTTATTTCTTTCCACTCTCCATTGTTGACTTTTATCTCATAAGTTTCACCGGGAGTGTTTATTCCCCATTTTATTCTGATGAAATCTGTAGATATAGAGTCGCAATCTACAAAAGGGATAGTTTTAAGTTTTTTGATTACCGCTCTTAGTGAATCTGATGAAGAACAACCATAAGAGTCAGTCAGGGATATTTTGTAAAAAGTGTCTTTTTGTGGGTAAATATCAGGAGACAAGCAATTATTGCAGCTGATATTATAGCTTGGAGTCCAATTGTAATCAATCGTATAATTTGATTTAAAAGCGATATGCCATGATTTTAATTCACTTACAAAACCTTCTTCATCATTAACTATTTGCAGATTCCAGAATCCATTTGCTTTTTTACCCGTAAGGTCATCAAAATACCCTTCCGGTTTGAACTGCCCTGTAAATGTGGGGTTTAGAGGATCAAAAGCTCCTTGGACATAGTTGCCGTTATTTATAGGTTTAGTAGCTGTTGGAGTAAAACATGTATTGATCATTGTGTCCACATCTTCCAAATCTCCATTTTTGTAGCCATTATCAGTGCTCAATTCCAATTTTATAGTATCCGGTAAAGGAGATATAAGATATATGTCCAAATCTGTCAACACTGTTGCTATAAGTGTGTCGATACAAATTTCCTTGAGTTTCCACAATTGGATATCATCAGGAAAAATTCCACTAACAGTTATAGGTGAATTAATAGTTCCATTTAATTCTTTTGGAATTGTATAGTTTTTATTATTGCGGAAGTATTTGTCTTTTGACGAATTACTATCTGATGATAACTGAGCATTTATATTGACGGTGTCACCTTGGCAAACAGTTAATGAGTCGGTAATAATTATATTAGCTAAATCATTATCCGAAATTTTAATGTATATCGTATCTTTATTGCAAAGATCTTTTTGGTATTCCAGAGCGATAATTTCTTGATTTTCGATTATGTTATCATCTAGAGCGGTAAAGTTTATAATAGCGGATTGTTGTCCCTTTTTTATGGACGAGGTTGTATTGAGATTTGTGGTATAATCTATATCGTATGTGGCCAAATTACTAATTGAGCTATTTGTCAATAAGCGAAGATGGAGGTCGTATTTATCAGATATAGGGTTGTCAAAATTGAAAATTAATGAGGCGTCAGTACATCCTTCGGCAATTGTACTATCGTGGCTAGCTGTAATCAAATCTGTTTTTAATACATTAGTGCTAAAACTCTTTGCTTCTAAAAAAACTGCGGAATCATGGGACTTGTCTTTGACATCTGCAATGGCTATTTTTATTTTATAAGTTTCACAAGGTACTACTTTGGCTTCAGCTGTAAATATATTTATGTATCCGTCATAAAACATTTTATATGCTGATTCCGGTGCTAAAGGTGTGTAGTATTCATCGTGAATAGGTGTGCAATATGGTTTCCCCCCTTCATTGTATTCCGGATGAATGTTTTTAATTGAAACAGCGAGATTCGTTTCCGGTATTAGGGCTATGTTTTCGTAATCATAAAACCCACCTGAGGGGTTTTGTCCCGAAATAAAAAAACCAAAAACATCATTGAATGAATCACAAGAGAATTCGGGATATTCATTAGAAGCAAAAACATACCTAAATGATAGAGAGTCTGAAAAAGGTCTGAATGTTATTTCAAATTCACATATGTCATATAGTGGCTCAGAAGTTTCTGCTGCTTTTCTCAGGTCTTGATCATCTCCCAAACCTGAGCTATAACTTGATTGTTTTGAAGTGCTGTTTGGAAAAGAAGCCATCGCCGCCTCTCCTGTAGTCAATAATATTCCCTTATCTATTCCGATTACATCACCTATATTTGAGAATTTTCCTGAAGAGATATATTCTCCGGTATACTTAACATCTAGGACTTCTACTCCATCCCCAAGAAATTCATTTAGAATTAAATCTGTAGGAGTAAAGTCTGTATTGTTGCATACTTTTATCTTCACTTGTGCATTTAACGAAAATGCAAACAGGAACAAAACGAATATAGTAAACGATTTTTTCATAGCTTCTAAAACAAAGATATTATATTTTTTTTGCAAACACACAAAATAGTAAGAAGTTTTATCGAATTCTTTAACAAGTTTATCTATTATATTATTTAATTCAGGATAGAATAAATACATTTGTGGCTTATAATTAAAAAACAAGTGAAATGAAATCATTTATAGGTAAAATTTTTGCGTCATGTCTAGGGACACTACTTTTCTTTTTATTGTTTATCGCAGTATTTATGCTCTTTGGTGTTTTTTCAGATAAAGCTCCAAATGTAAGTTCAAATTCAATATTGCATATAAAATTAAATGGAGTAGTCAAGGAGAGAGTTGAGAAAGAGGATAAATTTAAGGTACTGTTTTACAATGAGAATTCTACTGACTTAGGCAAAATCGTGAAAGCGATAAAAGCGGCAAAGACAGATAGTAAGATTAAAGGAATTTATTTTGAGCCTGTTGCTCCATCAATGGGTTATACCTCCGCCGATATATTTAGAAAAGCTATACAGGATTTCAAATCAAGCGGTAAGTTTGTCTATGCATATAGTAATCTGTACACACCTTTGACGTATTATATGGCATCTACATGTGATTCTGTTTTCTTGAATCCGGGAGGAATGATACAAAAAGCAGGGTTTGCCAGAGCTTCAGCATTTTTAAAAGAGTTTATGGACAACATTGGTGTAAAGTACAATATATTTTATGCCGGTAAATTTAAAAGTGCTACCGAGCCATTGAGATTGAATAAAATGAGCGAGCAAAACAGACTGCAATTGCACGAATTTTACAATGGACTATACGAACAAACCAGAGACACCCTTTTAGCAAGTAGAGTATTGTTGAATAAAGATAGTCTTGAAGTTTTTGTCAATGATTTTAAAGGACTTTTTGCGTCAAATGGAGTAAAATATCATTTGGTTGATTCACTGCTTTATGATATTGATTTTGTGAATTTATTGAAGGAGAAAATAGGATTGAAAAAGAGCAAAAGACTAAAGTTAATTAATATTTCAAAGTATGCAAGGTCAATAAGGAAAAAAGAAAGTAAGATATCTAAAAATAAGATTGCTGTTGTATATATGGATGGTAATATAGTGAACACAGGTAAAGGTCCCGGAATAATCTCACCTGAAAAGTATGCCAAAACATTTGATGATATATTGAGAAAAGATAAAATAAAAGGAGTGGTAGTAAGAGTCAATTCTCCGGGTGGTAGCGGTTCTGCTTCTGACGATATTTTAAGAGCTTTGGATAAAATACGTGAGGCTGGAAAACCCGTAGTTGTTTCCATGGGGGATTATGCTGCTTCAGGAGGTTATTTTATTTCATGTCATGCGGATACTATTGTTGCGTCTCCTAATACATTGACAGGTTCAATTGGAGTTTTTGCTGTCATACCCGAACTAAAGAAACTATGGGAGGATAAGCTTAAAATTCATTTTGATTCTGTAAAAACTCATAAGATGGGCTTGTCATTTTCGACATCAATGGGAATGGACGATAATGGAAAAGAGCTTATACAAGCATACATTGATAAGTTTTATGAAGATTTTCTAAATAGGGTGGCTAAGGGAAGAAATATGACAAGAGATCAAGTACATGAAATAGCACAGGGACGAATTTGGTTGGGCTCTAAAGCTAAAGAGCTGGGTTTGGTTGATGTATTAGGTGATTTGGATGACGCAGTAAAAATATGTGCAGATGTTGTCGGTTTGGATGACTATTCTTTATCCACTTATCCTAAAATCAAAAGGAATATTGTGCAGGAATTATTGCAGGAAATAATGGAAAATTCGGATATTGATTCAAAGATATTGAATTCAAAATACATAAAAGAATTTAAACCAATGCTAGAGGTTATCAATGATAAGTCGTTGATTGCACAGCCTCAAGCGAGAATGCCATATGATATAGAATTCAGGTAAGTTATTGATTTGAAAAGTACTGAATTTTAAAATTAAGTGCTTTTCTTGCATCTATCTAAAATGCGGATTTAAAACCATATTGATGCACCCTTTAAAGTCCTTATCACACTACACCTTATTTAAAAATAGTGTTTGGCGTCTTGGGTGTATTGAGTCTGAGACTTTGTGGTTGATTCGAAAAATATTTATTACGTACATCTTGTTTCAATTTGGTAATACACTTTGATTTAATTACCTTTGCGCTTCAAAATTAAAGAAAAGATATGGAAATCCCTACAAGATATGATTCCTCGATAGAATCAAAATGGTATGATTATTGGATAAAAAACAATTATTTTCATTCGGAACCTGATGAAAGAGAACCTTATACGATTGTTATTCCCCCACCAAACGTGACAGGTAAGTTGCATATGGGACATATGTTGAATAATACAATTCAAGATATCCTTATTCGGAAGGCAAGACTTGAAGGTAAAAATGCTTGTTGGGTACCTGGAACGGATCATGCATCTATTGCTACCGAGGCTAAAGTGGTAAGAATGCTTCGCGAAAAAGGTATAAAAAAGTCTGAAATATCAAGAGAAGAATTTTTAAAATACGCATGGGAGTGGAAAGAAGAATATGGCGGTATTATTCTGCAACAATTGCGAAAATTGGGAGCATCATGTGATTGGGAAAGGACTTCTTTTACCATGGATGAAGTACGATCTGAACATGTGACAAAAGCTTTTGTTGACTTGTATAACAAGGGAAGTATTTATAAAGGACTTAGAATTATAAATTGGGATCCGGAGGCTAAAACAGTTTTGTCCAATGAAGAAGTCATATACAACGATGAACCCGGTCACCTTTATCATATAAGATACAAAATAGAAGGTTCTGAAGATGAATATCTGACAATTGCTACTACTAGACCC
This sequence comes from Saprospiraceae bacterium, assembly GCA_026986005.1. GTDB lineage: Bacteria > Bacteroidota > Bacteroidia > Chitinophagales > Saprospiraceae > JADJGA01. The sequence goes on along the minus strand of JALSPK010000003.1, from coordinate 4,166 downwards.
GAAACAATTTTGGGCGATACAGCTGTTGCGGTCAACCCAAAGGATGAGAGGTATCAACATCTTGAAGGAAAAAAAGTGATTGTGCCTATGGTAAATAGGGTAGTGCCGATTATTTTTGACAGATATGTGGATATAGAATTTGGTACAGGTTCATTGAAAATAACACCTGCTCACGATCCAAATGATTATGAGATCGGTCAAAGGCATAATCTTGAAACCATTGATATCTTCAATGAAGATGGTACTATGAGTGAGGAAGCGCAGTTTTATATAGGAAAAGATAGATTTGAAGTAAGGAAGTTAATAACTGAAGACTTGGAAAAATCAGGGCATTTAGTGAAAATAGAGGAATATAATCATAGTGTAGGTCGATCAGAAAGGACGAATTCAGTCGTCGAACCAAGATTGTCGGAGCAGTGGTATGTGAGAACAGAGGAATTGGCTGAGCCGGCGCTTAAATCTGTGATGGAAGATGTCATTGAGTTTTTTCCAAAAAACCAAAAAAATACATATAAGCATTGGCTTGAAAATATTCGTCCTTGGACAATTTCACGCCAACTGTGGTGGGGGCATAGGATTCCCGCTTGGTATCTAGAGGTTGAAGGAGAGACTAGAACTTTTGTTGCAGAAAATGCTCATGAGGCACTTAATATAGCTATTAAAGAGACAGGTAATCCTGATTTGACAGCAAACGATTTAAAACAAGATGAAGATGCATTGGATACATGGTTTAGCTCTTGGTTGTGGCCGATTTCAGTATTTAATGGTTTTTTTGATCAAAAAGAAATAGATTATTATTATCCAACTACCGTACTTGTGACAGGATGGGATATTATATTCCTATGGGTAGCAAGAATGATAATGGCCGGATATGAATGGAAGAAAGAAAAGCCTTTTAAGCATGTTTATTTTACAGGTATGGTAAGGGATAAGAAACGCAGAAAGATGAGCAAATCCCTTGGAAATTCTCCCGATGCATTAAAACTGATTGAAGATTTTGGAGCTGATGGAGTTCGTTTTGGAATGCTTAGTAGTTCGCCTGCAGGGGGAGATTTGCTTTTCGACGAAAAGCTGGTCGAACAGGGAAGGAATTTCAGTAATAAACTCTGGAATGCGATGAGATTGATTAAAGGCTGGGAAGTTGATGATACCTTAGCAACTCCAGTTGAGAATACTCTAGCTTTGGATTGGATGAACAATCGCTTAAATCAGGTTATTGAAGAGTTAGAAGAATTGTATGAAAAATACAAACTATCAGAAGCTTTGATGACATTGTACAAATTCATTTGGAATGATTTTTTTTCATGGTATTTGGAAGTGATAAAACCAGCGTTTGGACAACCAATAGATAAAAATACCTTGGATACAACTATTGAACTATTTGAGACAACATTGACCTTGTTGCACCCCTTTATGCCTTTTATCACAGAGGAAATATGGCATTATATAAAGGAAAGAAAGGATGGAGAAGATTGTGTGGTAAGTGATTATCCCAAATCTTCGGGTTGCGATAAGGATTTGCTTGATAAAATAGAAAAAATAAAAATAATAGTAACCAAAATCAGAGAAGTAAGGAATTCGAAGGGACTTAAACCCAAAGATAAACTTAAACTATATGCTAAGAAGTCAGATTCTATTTTGGTTCTGTTAAATTCCAATGAATTAGCAGGTATAAAAGAGACAATATTGAAGCAAGCTTTTATTTCAGAGTTTGAATTAGTCGAAGTAGATGAGGTAGAAAATACGATCCCTTTCATGGCAGCAAATGAGAAATTTATGCTTGAATCTAATGTTGAGATAGATGTGGATGCAGAAATAGAAAAAATAAAAAAAGAAATAGAATATCAAAAGGGATTTGTTGCTAGTATAAATAAAAAACTTAGCAATCAAGGATTTGTAAATAATGCTCCGGAAGCGGTTGTTGGGATGGAAAGGAAAAAACTATCTGATGGAGAAGAAAGAATAAAAATACTTGAAGATTCACTAGTGGCCTTGAATGGTAAAAAGATTGATTAAGTTATCTTGGCCAATAGGTCAGGAGGTATTAGCTTGCTCTGATCTTGTACTGGGAACAACATATTGGTAGAGATATTTTGAAGCCGGCTTTGAAGTCATGATAATCTGAAGAGTTCTTTAAAGCCTTCAAAATCCTCAAGGAAATCGCTAGTGTTACAGTTTTGAAAAAATATGTTAAAGGGACCTAAGTGCAATTTTCAATGATTGTCCTGATTTGGCAACAGCTGTTAGAAATGACTATTATCATAAAGGTAGCGTTCATGTAATTCATTACGATTTGTGGTGGAATCCGGCTGTTGAAGCTCAAGCAACCGACAGGGCTTTTCGTATTGATAAATTTTAATGCAAAAAGAACGTTTTTCAGCCAAAATGCTCCTATCTGTGTAGTTATATGATATAACGAAAAGATTATTTTTTCAATTTTGACGACTTTATAGACAGACACTAAATAGACACCGAGAAAATAATTATAATTCTTTATATATTTTTATATATTTGCACATGATAATGAAATCGTTTAAAAATTTTTATTAATTCAAATTATGTATTTATGAAAAAAGTATTGTTTCTATTGTTAGGCTTAATTGTTTTTAATCCTGTATTTTCTCAAAAAGTAAAATACAAAAAGGATAAAATACTTGTAGACAAAGTTAAAAAATATGATTTTATAAGAACTAAAAAAGGAAGTTTCATTAAAAGGGGCAACTTTGTTTTGAAAGATAATGATGGAAATGATATTTTAATAATAAAGGATACTTCTATATACTACACTCAATTGCCAAATGAAACTAAACCACGAATTGCCTATTATACCTATTTATATATTGCTCCCGGGATAGATAAAAAAGCGATACTTCCTGATTTTAAAACATTTAATTTTAGGAAATACCTTACAAAAAGATTAAAAAAGGCAGGTTTTTTCAAAACGGATCAAATGACAGATGCTATTTTTGAAGAAATAATATCCAAAAGATTTAACATTAGACAATTGAAAAAAGATTTATCGAAAATTGAATCAATAAATAAAACCAGATTGGAAAATTATAAAGCTACTGTAGGAAAATTTGGAGATATGGTAAAAAGAGATCCTAATTTTAGTATAATGAGACTTGATGAGAGTCTTAAAATTTATGATGGAGGAGAAGTTGTTGGTGCATTTATGTATAAGCGCAAAAAAAAAGGAATTACTACATACAATATTTATAACAGATTAGGAAAATTATTAGGAAGATTTGTGGTTAATCCTAGTATTCGTAGTCTTTCTGTTCTTATGGCTGTTCCAGGTGTTAAAGACGCTCATGCTGAACTACATTATTCAAATACTGATAAATATGGAAGAGCTAAAAAATTAAGTTTTGATATAGTAGCAGAATATTTGGTTTACCACGGATTTTTATAAGTTATTCCAAGATATTTTCTTGTATATTTTTATTTATAAAAAATCCTGTTTAATATCAATTGCCTACTCCAAAATTAATACCGGGTTTAATTAATATTTTTGCATTATTATAAATATACATCTTATGGATTTGCGCATTAGCGTTTACTTCAGGATAGTATTTATAAAATCCCGGCGGTGGGATTGTTACATTGTCTGTTACTCCGGGAACAAGATTGTTTGACCAATTTCCAGCTGTATGCCAATCGTGACTAATCTGTCCCGTCCAATAAATACCGTATTCATAAGCACCTTTGTCTATTGTTGATAATAAAGGTCTCGGTATGCTATCCCGGTCAGTTTTTAAGCCATTATTTGTTCCTGATTCTATGGCAGGTGATGTACTTGTCAAATGCAAATCCGGTGGAAACGATGAAACATTTACTAAATCCGGATTACTGAAAATAGTATTTATGTCTTGCCCTGTGCCGCTTTGCCAATTGCTAAAACCCGTATATGATGTATTTTGCCATTCAAATTCCACATCATCTATTCCGATAGAATGATAATAAAGGTTGCTGTCGAGATTGACATTGACCGGTGAGGTGGTAGAATATTGTAATACCACTAGATTATCCGTGTTTTTAGCATAAATAATATTATTACTTACACTACAGTTTTCAGCGTAACTGATATTCAGTTCCGCTTCGTAATCATTCAATGTGTCATTATCAAACAAAGTGTTGTTGTAGATATATACATCCGTAACTTT
>JALSPK010000002.1 GCA_026986005.1 Saprospiraceae bacterium | reverse complement strand
TGGTATTAATACAAAAATATACATTTTTTCATCTCAAAAGCACTCTATCTGTGTAGTTACTTACTTTATTCAAATTACTGATGCTAAGGCATCACTAATTCTCAGAAAGACAAAAATCTCATCAAAAATCTTTATTTTTCAAAAATCAAGCACTTTATAGACAAGACACTATATAGTGTTTCAGATCAGGGCAAGATCCTATGTCACTTTTTTATCTCAAATAAATTTGGGACACCTTTCATAGCTCTATTATGTATATTTTCAGTCTTTATATGGTTTGAATTATGTCTAATAGGTATAAAAAAAAGCGTGCAATTTGCACGCTTTTTTTTATTTATCAAACTGCTTTTTATTTTATATTTTTTCTTATTGAATACAATTTGTGAACATCGGGTGTAACTACAAATTCAATTCTTCTGTCATAAGCATGAACATCTTTTCCTTCCATCAATTCACCTGTTGTGTATTGATCTGCTCTACCTGCTCCTGAAAGTTGTTTTCCACTAACACCTTGTTTAATTAAGTATCTAACTGCATTTATAGCTCTAGCTGAACTCAAGCCCCAGTTGTCTTTAAACTTATATCTTGTTCTCCTAACTGGGTCAGGATCAGTATGTCCTTCAACAAGAACGTCCATTTTAGGGTTTTTCTTGAAAATGTCTGCTATTACATCAAGAGCAGATTTACCGTCTTTACTTATTTTATCATCACCTTTTTTATAGAGGACTCTATTTGGTAAAGAGATGTAAAGTTTGTCATATTTCTGAATAATTTTTAAGCCCGAATTGTCAATTGAGCTGAATGCTACTTTAATATCAGCTTCTATTTTAGCTAAAGCTGCTGCTTTTTCAGAAGAAAGGTTTTTGTATTTCATCATTTCAGTCTTAGTAGAACTCAAGTCCGTTGAAAGATTTGAAATTTTTGAATTTAATTTACCTTCTTTATCCTGAAAATCTTTCTTTAGTTTACTTAACTGACTTTCATATTTTGCAGACATAGCATCTTTATCTGCCAAAAGAGATTTGTATTTTTTTGAGGATACACATGATGTTAAAAAAACAGAACCTATTAACAACATCACCACGATTTTTGAAAAAGCTTTCATCATTTTTAATTTTTATTTTGATTAATAAATTGTTTCTTCCGCGAAAGTAGGAAAAAATAATCTTTTATACTACAAAATGTATTAAAATTTTAACATTTATACCATATTTATACTATTAACGAATAAGTGAGATTTTATTTTATATATATTTGTAAAGTCTTTATTATTTTTACAACTTTGTAGCAACTTTTTAGCCATTGCATTAAATATTAAATAAAAAATAGATGAATCATAAAGTAATAATAGAACCTTTTAGAATAAAAACAGTTGAGAAAATCAAAATGACAACTGAAAAAGAACGTATAGATTTAATAGAAAAAGCAAATTATAACACTTTCTTGCTATCTGCCGAAAATGTAATAATAGATCTGTTAACTGATAGTGGAACTTCTGCAATGAGTGCTGACCAGTGGGCAGGAATACTAAAAGGAGATGAGAGCTATGCCGGGGCAAGATCGTGGTACAAAATGAAAAGTGCAGTTCAGGAAATGACCGGATATGAGTATATTTTGCCGACTCATCAAGGGAGAGCTGCCGAGCATTTACTATATAGTAAGATAGGGGGAAAAGGCAAGGTGTTTATTTCTAATACTCACTTTGATACTACTAGAGCGAATATTGAGTTTTCCGGAGCAAAGGCTATTGATTGTCCAATACCTGAGGGTTTAATACCAGATTTGGATCATCCATTCAAGGGGAATATGGACGTAAAGGCATTAGAGGAATATATACTAAAATATGGTAAAGAAAATATTGCAGCTGTGATATTGACCGTGACAAATAATAGCGGTGGAGGTCAGCCTGCCAGTTTGGCAAATGCGAAGGATGTATCTGAAATTTGCAAAAAGTACAATTTATTGTTTATTTTGGACTCTTGTCGTGTTGCTGAAAATGCTTATTTTATCAAGCAAAGAGAGGAAGAAGCAATGGATATGACTTATCTTGAGATTGCACAAAAAATGTTTTCTTACGCTGACGGTACCATCATGAGTGCCAAAAAAGATGCATTGGTAAATATGGGTGGGTTTTTAGCTTTGAAGGATGAGGAGCTGTTTAATAGTCTTATGACTACACTTATTATTACCGAGGGGTTTGCTACTTATGGTGGATTGTCCGGAAGAGATATGGAGGCGATAGCTATTGGTCTTAAGGAAGTATTTGAGCATGATTACCTTCACTATAGAATTACAAGTACTACATATCTTGGTGAAAGATTAAAAGCTATGGGGATATCAGTTATTTATCCTATTGGTGGACACGCGGTATATGTTGATGCAAAAGCATTTTATCCGCATATTCCTGTGGAAGAGTTTCCCGGACAAGCGTTGGCTATCGAGTTGTACAAAGTTGGGGGTATTCGAGCCGTTGAGATCGGCTCTGTGATGTTTGGGGCAAAGGATGATAAAGGAAATTTTATGCCTGCAAAGATGGAATTGGTGCGTATGGCAATACCAAGGCGTGTATATACCCAAAGTCATATAGATTATGTGATAGAAGTATTTGCAGAATTAATCAAGCATAAAGAAAATGTCAAAGGATACAAAATAACTTGGGAACCTGCATTTCTCAGACATTTTACAGCACATTTTGAACAGGTGTAGTAAATCACAGTGTTTTTAACAACAAGGAAATTTTTGTTTTTTATTCCTTTTAATCCCACATGCTCTCCCAGTACTGTGGTTTTGTTGTTTCTTTTTTCTGAAACCAATAATCAGCGCTTACTATTCTGCCATCTTTTGTTCGTAGTTTGCGGTCATAAATCCATATCACAGGATTAAACATCAAATCCGTAACAGCTACAGTATATAATTGAGGATCATCTTCATTTTTCCTTTTTTCTTCCTGAACCAACACTTCAAAATTGTTGGATTCTAACAATTCTTTTAAAAATTTCATTCTATTTTCTGAAATCTTTTTCTCAACGAAACTAACTCTCGTTCCATTCATTTCTCCAAACTGATGTTTTGCTGCAAAAGGCATATTGTATATTTTAAATCTAATGAAAAAATTCTATATATTCAATTCTTCAAGATAAGTTATATCTCATTATCTGTAACCTATCAATTTATTTTAAAAACATTCCTACTAGTTCATTTATATGTTCATAAATCGGGCTGTACAATCCCAATACAAAAATACCAATTGCAGGCAATATCAACCCTATTTTCATATACACATCACTTTTAAATGCGGGTATAGGATTGTCATTTTGACGAACAAACATCGCCCTTACAACAAGTAAATAGTAGTATAATGAAATAGTAACATTAATCACGGCAAATAAAATCAACCAATAATATCCGGCACTTGCCGCTGACATAAATAAAAAGAATTTACCAAAAAATCCCGCTACCGGTGGTATTCCTGCCAATGAAAACAAAGCAAGCATCATAAGCACACTTAGCAATGGATTGGTACGATAAAAACCATTATAATCATCCATATTTTCTTTCCCCGATTGATTGGCTATTGCATATACAACCCCAAATGCACCTAGATTGGAAAAAATATACGTAGCTATGAAAAATACTACTGCTGACATTCCCAACTGAGTGCCTGATAGCATACCTAGTATAATAAAGCCTGCTTGTGCAATCGACGAAAATGCTAAAAATCGCTTCATATTCTTTTGTCTCAATGCAAATATATTACCTATGAACATTGTCAGTATTGATAGCATGTATATCACTTCACGCCACAATTCCATAATAGGTTTTGCCATGGTAAACAAAATAATAATCAATATAAAGGCAGCTGCTCCCTTGGATATAACCGATAAATATGAAGTGACTCCAATTGGTGCACCTTCATAGACATCAGCCGTCCACAAGTGAAACGGTACGATTGAAATCTTAAATAAAAGCCCTACTAAGAAAAATAAAAAACCCAAGGTTATTAAGCTATCATTTGTCATGAATGGCTTCAACTCATCAAAAAATATCGTTCCTGATGCACTATATAAAAATGATATTCCCAACAAAGAAATACCTGAAGTAATTGCCGCCAAAAAGATATATTTTAAAGCGGCTTCTGCTGATCTTTTTTGGTAAATATCAAAAGCAGCCAATCCTGCGACTGGTAAACTAGCCATTTCTATACCGATATAAAACATTAAAAAATCCCCAGCTGAAATCATATAATACATACCGAGCAACGATGCAAAAAGCAATATATAGAACTCAGAAACTCTATTGTGCTCTTCCAATTTACCCTTTACCCATGAAGCTGATTGAAATAATATAATCAATACACCGACATTCAAGATGTTCTTGAACAAATTCACTATAGGGCTGGCTTTGAACATACCGCCGAATAATACTCCTTCTCCTACACCAAAAAATCCAAAAATCGTATGTATTAAAAATAATCCAATCGCTAAATCAACAATTTTCTTTTTATCTTTAGTCGCAATTTCCGCTAACAATAAAATCAAAATTATCGCAGCAAGGACTATTTCACCTCTCATTATTGAAAAAAAGTTGCTTAAATCCATTTATCTTGTTTTTTTATCTTAATAATATTTAACCAATAACCCCTCTGTATCCTTCCTTTCTTAGTGAACGAATTTTTCCATAATAGGTATCAGGCTATCTCTGATAGTATCTGTAATCCATAAAGGCATTGTTCCCATACCAACAATTGACCCCATCAATAATATAATGACAACTCTCTCAAACCATTTTACTTTGGGTAAGTTTGCATGTTCCGGATTCTTCAATGGTCCCATCAATAAAACTCCAACCACCCTCAATATATATACAGCAGTCACTACTATTGCCGATATTGCTATTACACTAAATACTCTGTTCAATAAATTCGGATTCTCCCAAGCACCAACAAAAATATTCATCTCCGCTACAAACCCAGATAATCCGGGAAGTCCTAATGATGCTAACCCGGCGATAACATAGGTAGCTGATATTACCGGTAGTATTTTCATTAATCCTCCCATCTTGTATATCTCCCTAGTGTGTGTCCTGCCGTAAATCATACCGATTAATCCGAAGAACATAGCTGTCATCAAACCGTGAGATATCATCTGAAGAATTGCTCCTGTAAATGCAGTTTTGGTAAACATCATCAATGCAAACAGGATTAATCCTACGTGACTCACAGATGAATAAGCATTGATAAATTTCAAGTCTGTCTTTCTTACCGCTACAAATGCTCCATATATAACACTAAATCCTGTTAGCACTAAGAAAAAATTAGCAAAATACACTGCTCCTTCAGGCATCAGATACATCGCTACTCTGAATGCACCATAACTTCCTAATTTCATCAATACTCCGGCATGAAGCATCGAAACTGCTGTAGGTGCCGAAGCATGACCGTCCGGTGACCAAGTATGAAATGGAAATAATGCACCAAGTACGCCAAAGCCTACAAATGCAAACGGAAAAAAGAATTTTTGAAAAGCAAATGGAAAATGCATTTTTGATAGCTCCTGCATATCAAATGTATGTAGTCCTGTAGCTGTTTCCGAATTGAAATATATTCCTAAAAGTGCAACCAAAAGCAAAGCAGAGCCACCCATCAACATCAATGTCAATTTCATTGCAGAGTATTCTTTTGGACCTGTTCCCCAAATACCGATTAAAACATACATTGGTATTACTGCTATTTCATAAAACACGAACATTGTAAAAAGGTCTTGAGCTATAAAAAACCCAAATACTCCCATTGCAAGCATAATTAAAAATATAAAAAATTCTTTCGTTAAATCCTTTACTTCCCACGATGCAAATACTCCGGCAAAGGTGACTACTGAGGTCAAAAGAATCATCAAAACCCCAATGCCATCTATTGCCACATGGTAATGTATATTCAAAGACTTGTACCAAACTAAATTTTGGTCAAACAAAAAAGCATCTGTATTTCCAGCTCCTCTTGCTTGAAAATACATATAAACCAAATACAAGGTTGCTACAAATTGCAATCCCATTCCAATCGCTGAAAGAACTCGAGCTTGCTTATATCCTTTTGTGAATATCAAACCCAAAATTGTCAACGCTGGTATTACTACTAATAATGTTAATATATTCATAATTTACATTCTTATCTTGTCCAAATATATATAAAAATAGCTCCTAATGCTACAGCTCCTACAACAACTGCCAACACATAGTCCTGCATTTTACCCGATTGCAGTTTCTTTATAGCATAAGAAGTTTTTACAGTTGTATTACCAATCAAATTCATAGAGCCATCTACAATTTTGGTGTCAAACCACATCCAACCTGCAGAAACAACCCCAAACATTATCTTTTTAGTGACAAACATATAAATCTCATCAATATAAAACTTGTTGTACGCCCATTTATATAACATCCCAAATGAATTGGCCACTTTCTCCGCTTTATTATTCTTTTTGAAATACATAAACCAAGCTATAAATATTCCTACAACTGCAATGGCTAATGACAACCCTGCCAATGTCCAATCTATATGCATATGAAATTCCTCTCCTGTGGGAGTAATATATGTACCAAATGGTAAAATGTAGAAAAATATAAATCCCGAAACTACCGACAATAGCGCCAATATCATTAGTGGAACTGTCATCGTCAAAGGTGATTCATGAGGTGTATGATGATATTCTCTATCTTCATACCAAAATATTCTAAAATACAATCTAAACATATAAAATGCGGTTAGACCCGCGACAAACCATCCAATCCAAAAATATATTGGACTATGCATATGAGCAGCATCTAATATAGCATCTTTACTGAAAAACCCTGCAAATGGATAAATTCCTGATATTGCCAATGACGCTAGCAAAAATGTAATATGTGTGATAGGTAAGTGTTTTCTCAATCCACCCATTTTTGTCATATAATTACTGTGGACAGCATGTATGATCGAACCTGCCGCTAAAAATAATAATGACTTAAAGAATGCATGAGTGAATAAATGAAACATAGATGCTGTATAACCTAGACCATGATGACCATCATATCCCGATACCCCAAGACTCAACATCATATATCCAATTTGTGACATTGTGGAAAAAGCCAATACTCTCTTAATATCCATCTGTGTAGTGGCAATAATCGCAGCAATCAAAGACGAACTTGCTCCTACAAAAGCTATTATGCTCAAAACTATTCCACCATCAACATGATAATACATTGGAAATAATCTTGCTACCAAAAATACTCCGGCGACAACCATTGTTGCAGCATGTATCAATGCTGAGACAGGAGTCGGTCCTTCCATCGCATCAGGAAGCCAAATATGTAAAGGAAACATCGCTGATTTTCCAGCACCTCCAACAAATGCCAAGGTCAAACCCAATGCTAAAACAGACATTCCCATAAAACTAGTTGAACCTGCACTTGCTAAAGCACTTTCAGACATCCCATTTAATGTCAAAAAATCAAAAGTCTCAGTATAATATGATATCACCAATATACCGATAAGGAAAAAGAAATCTGCAAACCTTGTAACTATAAAAGCTTTCTTAGATGCCAATATCGCTGAAGGTTTTTCGTAATAGAATCCTATCAACAGGTATGATGAAACTCCTACCAATTCCCAAAAGAAATAGATCTGGAATAGATTAGTAGCAATGACCAATCCCAACATTGAAAATGTAAATAATGAAAGGAACGTAAAAAACCTACCAAATCCAGGGTCACCTTTCATATATCCTAAGCTGTACAAATGTACTAAAAATGATACCGTAGTCACCACTACCAACATCATCACCGATATAGGATCCAATAGTACTCCCATATTGAAATGAAGTTTATCCGAAAAAGTCATCCACAGTGTTTCTACCGCTTTTATCGGTTCAAATGTCATATCGGCATTGACTACAAAAAAGTATTTATATGCCGTGATATAGGACAAAACCAATGCTCCAAATATCCCAGTAATACCAATAAGTCCCGGTATAGGATATGGTAATTTTCTACCAACAAATCCGATTATCAAAAATCCGATGAGCGGTAATAATGGAATCCAAATTGTATATGACCAATCCATATTTTAAAATTTATTTTTTATTAATTTTTCATTTTGCTTCGTTCTGAACATTAAATGTGATACTATCATATCAAATTCATTTCATTAAAACTTATATATCTAGTACTTCATCATTTCGCTTTCGTCAACATTTACACTCTTGTTTGTCCTGTAAAAGTCAATCACTATCGCTATGGCAATTGCAACCTCTGCTGCTGCTACTGCGATAATAAAAATTGAAAATATCTGACCGTGAAGTCCTTCAGGGTAGAGATATTTGTTGATAATCACAAAATTAATTGCTACGGCATTCAATATTAATTCAATCGCAATCAATATTGTTATTAGATTTTTTCTGGTAATAAAACCGTATACACCTATAAAAAACATAAGTGTCGAAATAATAAAAAAATCAGTTACTCCAATTCCTTGTATCATAATCTTTAATTTTCAAATTTTCTTTTAGCTACTACGATTGCTGCAATCATAGATGCCAATAATAAAATACTCACTACTTCAAATGGTAAAACATATCCATCTTTACCATAATTAAGTAGATTTTCACCAATGGTAGCCACATTTTGACCTATATTTTGAGTTGACTGTTTGAAATCATGTCCCAATAAAACAGAGATTGTCACACCGGCTCCGGCAATAGATATCAATCCTGCTAATATCATTTGCATATTAGAAGGACTTTCTATCTTATCTCCAATTTTTTCAGTAAGCATTACCGCAAATACTATTAGGGCAACTATACCACCTGCATAAACAATCAATTGAATACCCGCCATGAAATTATAGTCTATTATGAAGTATAAACCCGCTGTTGCAAGCAATACAAATAATAGATAAACTGTTGCCCTCATCACTTTCCTGCTAGTTACTGCCAGAAAAGAAAAAACGACAATCACTGTTGCTAAAATATAAAACATTATTTGTGCTCCCATATTATTACTATTTAATAGCCTCTAAAATACTATAATCTTTTTTGTTATAGAATATCCTTTATTTGTCATTGTTAGAAAATAAACTTTTTAGTATTATTTTCATAATTATTAATTTTATATTTTTTTCTTTAATTTGGATCCCGGTTTATTAAGCGCCTTTGTTAGTTCTGAACGATCATATACGGCAGTTTCAAACTCATGGCTCATCTTAATCGCATTTGTCGGACAAGCCAAAACACAAAGATTACACATTGTACACATACCAAGATGGTAAATGTGTTTTTCTAAAACTTTTTCTTTTTTACCCGTTTCCGGATTCACAACTCTGTTGAAGATTATCTCTATAGAACCATTAGGACAAGCTATTTCACATGTCTGACAAGCATCACATCTGTGTTCATTATTCTCATCATGTTCCATAAACACCTGAGCTCTATACCTATCTTCAAATGTCAAAGTATCTCTATTGTCAGGATATTGTTGAGTTATAATCTCCTTGTGAGCTTTGAAAAAATGCTTTCCGGTGATCCCCATTCCCTGCAGAAGGGTTTTGAACCCATTTATTATCTCTGAAAAATAATTTATTACTGCTTTCATTTTATATACTTTTTACTTTCTTCTAAAACACCCAACCCATCATTACTACAAACGCCATTAATATCAGATTAACCAAACTAATAGGCAATAAATACTTCCATTCCAATGTCAATACCTGATCAATTCGCAGTCTAGGGAAAGTCCATCTAAACCACATCAATATAAATATCACGATACTTGTTTTGATCATAAACCAAATAGGGCCCGGTATATAATCCATTATACCATTAAATCCATCCCAAAAAGGTATATGGATTGGTAGCCACCCGCCTAGAAAAACCGTCACGGCTATTGCAGATATAATAAACATATTTACAAATTCGGCTAAAAAGAAAAAGGCAAATTTGATTCCCGAATATTCAGCGTGAAATCCTGCTCCCAACTCTGATTCCGCCTCTGTAAGGTCAAATGGTACTCTGTTAGTTTCTGCAGTACCTGTAATAATAAATACTATAAATGCGATAATCGCAGGTATATGTCCTCTAAACAACCACCATCCTGCTTGCTGACTCATTACTATTTCATTCATGTTGAGAGTACCAGCCAATAATACCATCGCCAAAACTGATGATAAACCTAGAGATAGCTCATAACTTATGATAATAGCACTACTTCTTATTGCTCCAATCATCGAATACTTATTGTTACTCGACCATCCTGCAAGCAATATACCGATTACTCCTATCGATGATACTGCCATCATAAAGAACAACCCTATGTTGACATCATACGCAACTAAATTGAATCCATATGGTATAACAGCCATAGACATCAAGGCTGCAATAATCAAAAAATACGGAGCTAGATTATATAGAAAACTATCTGCTTCTTTAGTACCAACGAGTTCCTTTAATAGTAATTTGACTGTATCTGCTACAGTCTGAAACATACCGAATGGACCAACCCTGTTCGGACCAAGACGAAATTGGAAGAATCCGGCTATTCTCCGCTCTGCATACACCAAAATAAGTCCAAGCAATGCGAAAAAGGCCAAAAACACAACTCCAATTAATACCCACTCAGTAATAATAACACCTAAATCAGGCATAATCGAACTTAACCAATTATGTATCGCCCCTGTTATTTTCGAAAAATCATACATATCTATCTATTTATTATTATTTTTCAATCTATTCAATATATCCTGTTCTATCTATCAATATCAGGAATCACAAAATCCAAAGATGACATAATAGCAACTAAATCCGCTATTTTATGTCCTCTGGATATTTTATCCAAAATAGATAAATTAGCAAACCCGGGAGATCTAAATTTCATCCTATATGGACTTTTCTTGCCGTCACTCACTATAAATACTCCAAATTCACCTCTTGCAGACTCTACTTTTTGATAATACTCTCCCTTCGGTAATTTTAAAATTGCAGAAGTCTTTGTTTCAAAATCACCTTCAGGAATATTGTCAATCAGCTGTTCTATTATCTTCATTGATTCTTCCATCTCAAACATACGTACCATGTATCTATCATAAGAATCACCACCTTCTATTAATATCTCTTTGAAGTCAACTTTATCATAAGCACTATAAGGATGAATCTTTCTAACATCACAAGATATATTGGAGCCTCGGGCAGATGGTCCTGAGACACCGTAAGCGATTGCATCTTCCTTTGACATATATCCAATTCCCTGCAATCTCTTTTTGAATATCACATTGCCTGACAATAATGTATTATACTCCGGTAACGAAACTTTAAACTGTTTGATAAATTCTTTCACTCGCTTCTGAAAATTAGGATGAATATCAAACATCAGCCCTCCCGGCTTGTTGTAATTCATCGTCAATCTTGTACCACAAGTTTCTTCCATGATATCATTAATCAATTCTCTGTCTCTAAAAGCATACATAAAAGTAGTAAGTGCACCGATATCCATTCCCATTACGCCCCACCAAAGTTGATGAGAGGCGAGTCTTGTCAATTCACCAATTATGGTTCTTATGACCTTTACCCTGTCTGATACTTCTATTTCCAGTGCATTTTCTACCGCAAGACAAACAGCTTCATTATTGATGTGTGATGACAAGTAATCAAGTCTATCCGTCAAATGAACAATTTGTTTATAAGTGTCTCTTTCCGTCATCTTTTCAATGCCTCTGTGGATATATCCAAGATCAGGTTCTACTTTTTCAATTATCTCGCCATTTAGAGTCAATACAAGCCTCAATACACCATGTGCTGCAGGATGCTGAGGACCCATATTTATCTTGTATTCTTGAGTTACCAGTCCTGTGTTATTATCAATTTCAGTAGTAGTCATACTAACTAATCTTTTAGTTGTTAAAATCTTATATTTATTATCTTACAATCATATTTGCTTCATCGACATAGTCCTTACGCAATGGGTGTCCTACCCAGTCATCTTGCAAAAACAATCTTCTTAAATCAGGATGACCGTTAAAAGTAATTCCCATCAAATCAAATGCTTCTCTTTCATTTAATATTGCTGTTGGGTAAATATCATGAATCGAATCTAAAACTTCATCATCTGTAGTAACATGCACCACTATAATATGCCTATGTTTTGTGCTTTCCAAATGATAAACCATCCCTCTTTCTTTACCCCAGTCAACTGCCGTCAATGAAAACATATAATCAAACGCCCCTTCTCCATCTCTCAACTTCAACATCAAATTCCGAAGATTTTCTTTACCTACTGTGATAGTTAAGTGTTGCACACCTTCATCTGCAAATTCCAATCCATCCATCCAAGAAGACATCAATGTTTGTAATTCTGTATTTGTCATTATTTATTGTTTTTCTTTTATATTTTCTATTTCAATTCACCTTCTACTCAAAATCCATAAAATAAATTTGAAATTTATTCTTACTACTTTCCTTCGTCAAATCCTTCGATAGGATTCTTTCTTTTGCTATTGTGAAACGTCTTAATCTTTTCTTGGAGTTTAATCATCGCATCCAATAATGATTCAGGTCTAGGAGGACATCCCGGTACATATACATCAACAGGGATTATGTGATCTGCTCCTCTTACTACTGAATAAGAGTTGTAATAAAAGGGACCTCCAGAGACAGCACAGGCTCCCATCGCAACCACATATTTAGGTTCTGCCATTTGATCGTATAGCTTTCTAAGGACAGGTGCCATTTTATTAGTAATGGTTCCTGCTATTACAATGACATCAGCTTGTCTAGGGGTAGGTCTTGCTACCTCCATCCCAAATCTAGCCCAATCATGTCTGGCCGCGCCTGTCTGCATCATCTCAATCCCACAACAACTTGTTCCAAAATACAAAGGCCACAAAGAATTTGCTCTCGACCAATTGATTATCTGATCTAAAACTCCTACAACAATATTTCCTCCATTACCTCCCGGAATAACTTGTCCCGGAAAAGTATCTTTATTATTTTTTGTTTCCATATCTGATTTTACTCCCATTTTAATGCTTTTTTATTCCATGCATACAATAATCCAATACCAAGAATTACTAAAAATATCAATGCTTCGACAAAAGCAACTGTTCCCATCTTCTTCATCACAACAGCCCAAGGAACTAAAAAGACTACTTCTACATCGAAAATTAAATAAATAATGGCAAATAAATAATAGCCTATTTTAAATTGAATCCACGCATTTCCAGATGGTTTTATACCACATTCCCATGGATCTAATTTTTGAGGATTAGAAGATCTTGGCGCAAATAATGCTGCGATAGAAGTCGCAATCACTATAAAAAAAACGCCAACTATAAAAAATAAAACTAACGCACTCGAACCCATATCTTAAATGGTTTAAATTAATTATTAAATACTATACTATGATATAAACAACTATACTTAATAGCCATTTTTTTATTATTTTACTTCATAAGTCTCTCCACTTGCAAATAATTCATTTACCGATTTGAATTTTGCATTATTTTTTACTTCTTCAATTCGTTCATTACACAATTCATCATAAGTTTTTTCTTTTACCGCTCTGATAATTCCTGTCACAACGGGCATATGCATTTTTGCCAACATCAAATGTAAGGTTGAATCAGGGTTGTGTGCATCATGAACTAAAATATCTTTTTCCTCAACCCCATTTTCTCCTATTGTCACAACCTCAAGTTTCAATCCATTAAGGACTAAGCCTTTATTGCTGTTTTTGCCAAATATCATTGGTTTTCCGTGTTCAACATATAATTGGGCATCATCTTTTACCGCTCTATCTGTGTATTTATCAAAAGCACCATCATTGAATATAACACAATTTTGTAATACTTCTACGATTGCAGTACCTTTAAACTTTTCTGCATCAATAAAAATACTCTGTTGCATTTTTGTGTTTCCTCCAGCCACTCTGGCAAAAAATCTAGAACCAGAACCTATCGCCAGTTCGCCCGGATGAAAAGGTGGTTGAATATTACCAAAAGGAGAAGATTTTGTTTTTTGTCCCATTAATGATGTAGGTGAAAATTGACCTTTTGTAAGACCATAAATCTCATTGTTGAACAAAACCAAATTTATGTCAATATTTCTTCTAATCAAATGAATAAAGTGGTTACCTCCGATAGCAAGTGAATCTCCGTCACCGGTTGCCACCCAAACACTAAGGTTTTTATTTGCTAATTTTACTCCTGTTGCTATAGCTGCTGCTCTACCATGAATACCATGCATACCATATGTAGCAACATAGTAAGGAAATCTGGACGAACATCCGATTCCTGAGATAAAAACAAAGTCCTCTTTTTTCCTTCCCATCTGTGGAAGAGCTTTTTGTATAGATTTAAGTACTACATAATCATCACACCCGGGACACCATCTAACTTCCTGATCACTGGCAAAATCTTTGAATGTGTACATCGGAATATTTGAATCAGTCATTTTATATTATTTTTTTATTGTCTAAATATTATTATTAAAACTTAAAGAATTACTTATTGTCCAATATCTGATTGAACTTATTAATCAAATCCAAAACAGAGAATGGCAATCCTTGAATCTTATTGTATTTCATATAATCAAATTGAGGATATTTTGCATTCAATACTGTATGGAACTGACCGTTATTCAATTCACAAACAATAATCTTTTTATACTTACTAAATATATCGGCTACATTTTTTGGCATTGGATTTATATAGTTAAAATGAGCCAATCCAATTCTTTTACCATCTTCAAACATTGAATTAACGGCAGTAAACATACTTCCAAATGTTCCTCCCCAACCAACGACTAGCAATTCACCCTCCTGTGCTCCTTCAACTTTAAGATTTGGAATAAAATCAGCCACTTTGTCAACCTTTGCTTGTCTTATTTTGGTCATTTCCTCATGATTCAAAGGATCCATTGAGACATTACCTGTATCAATGGCCTTTTCAAGGCCTCCTATCCTATGCTCCAATCCTTCAGTTCCGGGTATAGCCCACGATCTAGCCAAAGTCTCTGCATCTCGAGCATAAGGTTCAAATTCACCATCAATATCTTTTGCTGAAACTTGTCTGTGAGAAATATTTGGCATTTCCTCAACCGTTTTAATTTTCCAAGGCGCTGATCCATTAGCAATATAACCATCTGTCAATAATATAACAGGTGTCATATGTTCCAATGCCAATTTTGATGCTTCAAATGCAAAATCAAAACAATTCTCAGGAGTACTGGCAGCTATTACAATAGCAGGACTTTCCCCATTTCTACCATAAAGCGCTTGCATCAAATCAGATTGCTCTGTCTTCGTGGGTAAACCTGTAGAAGGTCCTCCCCGTTGAACATTAACTACTACGATAGGAAGTTCTGTCATTACAGCTAAGCCTAGTGCTTCACCTTTTAGAGCTAGTCCCGGACCGGATGTAGTTGTAATAGCAAGTTTTCCCGCAAATGATGCACCAATAGTGGATGAAATCCCTGCTATTTCATCTTCAGCTTGAAAGGCTTTAACACCAAACTGTAAATGTTTTACCAGTTCGTGAAGGATATCTGTAGCCGGTGTAATAGGGTATGAGCCTAAATATAAATCTAGTCCCGATTTTTCAGCTGCTGCAAGAAAGCCCCATGCAGTAGCAGTATTTCCATTAATTATTCTATAAGTACCCGGTTTCATTTTTGCAGGAAGAATTACTAATGGACTAGGCATAAGCTCCAAAGTTTGAGCAAAGTTATATCCCGCCTTCAAAGTTTTTATATTGGCTTCAATTACTAACGGCTTACTCTTAAATTTCTTCTTGAAAAAATCTATTGTATGTTCCATTGGTCTTGTAAACATCCAATATACCATGCCCAAAGCAAACATATTCTTGCTTCTGTCCATGGCCTTTTTATTAAGACCTACATCTTTTATTGCTTCTCTAGTAAGTGAAGTTATAGGAGCTTCTATCACAACATACTGATCTAGATCTCCTGACAATAGTGGATTCTCATCATATCCTGCTTTGCTTATATTTTTAGCAGTGAAACTATCAGTATCAACAATTATCGTTTTTCCCGCTTTTACAGAATTAATATTTACTTTCAATGCTGCCGGATTCATAGCTACTAATACATCTACATCATCTCCCGGAGTATAAATTGCGCTTTCACCAATATGCACTTGAAATCCGGATACTCCATACACAGTACCTTGGGGTGCTCTAATCTCTGATGGATAGTTAGGAAAAGTAGCAATATCATTTCCTAATAAAGCAGAAGTGGTGGAAAATTGAGTTCCTGTCAATTGCATTCCGTCTCCTGAATCTCCGACAAACCTAATCACAACATTTTTTAAGGTATTTTTGTCTGAAGAACTATTTTCTTGTATCATAATTTTTAATCGTTTTTTAATAATGCGCAAAGTTGCTAATAAAGCTTTAATTAAAACCAATTATTTAAAAATATTTTGAATAATTGCTAACAATTTAGAAAACCTCTAAGTATTTTTAAAAATAAATACTAAAAATTTGCTATCTTAGTTAAATGTATTATAATTGCAAAAGTAATTAATTATTTAACTAAAAAAAATTATTATTATGGCTATTAAGATAACGGAAGATTGTATAAGCTGTGATGCTTGTATTTCTGAATGCCCAAACAATGCTATTTATGAACCGGATGAGGTTTGGAAATTGAGTGATGGAACTAGCTTAAGTGGTAGTGTTACTACTCCAAGTGGAAAAGAAATTGATGCTGATGAGGAATTTGAAGCATTGTCTGATGAAACTTATTATATTGTAACTGATAAATGTACTGAATGTCAAGGTTTCTTTGATGAACCTCAATGTGCAGCTGTTTGTCCTACTGATGCTTGTGTTCCTGATGAAGACAACGAAGAAGATGCAGACACACTATTAGCTAAAAAAGCTTGGTTACATGGTGAATAAAGATTCATTGTATTAAAATACAAAAACCTACTCAGCTTTATATTGAGTAGGTTTTTTTTATCATACTACAAATCTTGTCTGACTTGCCGGAGTCCTGCAATCCATATCGGTACCTCTATTGCGATGATCATCTATTTCGGCTGCAATACCTGCTGTTCGACCGAAAAGAAACAGATTAAAACCTATTTTTTGCATTTCCATTTCATTCACTTTTCCAGATTTGTACATTTTCCACAAGAGTTTCAATGTGATTGCAGCTATTACCGCATCAATATTCACACAGTACACATTTTTTGTAACTTTTTGTTTATGAAGTGATTTCACTAATTGACGATAAAAATCCCAAAAAATATTGTTTATACCGGATTTTTCAAATTCATTGTATATAAAGCTCTCTCTTGGGTCTATATTAACAGGTTTGCCTTTAAAAACAGGATGATTTATGCCGGGAATGCGTTTATAACCTACCCCTTTGGATTTTGCTTCTTTTTTATCATTTGCAAATTTCTTTGATGCAAGATTTGCAATTTCTTCTATATCAATATCAGCGGATTTTATGCCGGGATTTTCAATATCTATATTTTTAAAAGCTTTTAACATATATTCTATTCCTTCAAATCCATTGCCTCCATGTGCCAATCCTGTATTTGTCAAAAACCCTATAAAAGCGGTTGAGATATTATTTCTGGCACTCACACTTTCCTTAGCACCTTTGGCACTAATTGTTCCCGGTCCATTTGTTAAAGTAATACCAAGCAATGTTGAGAACTCTTTCAATTCCGTATCTTCGGGTTCGGTATTAAAAACAGCTCTGAATGCTGTTTCAGTAAAGGATGTATGCATTAATTCAGGTGATTTTCTATCAATAATATCATGAATAAATTTATTTTCATCGATTTTAATAGTAGACAATATTACAGTTTTTGCAACAATACTGAAATAACTAAAAACATTTTCCAAAGTATCTTTGGTTATTTTTTTCTTTATCAAAGATTGGAAGTACAATTGAAAAATAAAACCTGAAAGTATAAAAATATCACTATTTTCTACTTTAAAATTATCGATTAAATACAAAACCAGTTGTGAGGTATTGCTTTTTTTACTTTCTGATTTCAACTCGGAATATAAAAATCCGGTAACTTTTGATTTACCTTTTTCAAACTTAAAAACATTCCGAATATCTTTTTCTTTTTTACTCCAATCAATCTTTTTTGATAAATCCCTTATATTTAATTCTACATATACCGAAAGTATTTTTTGTATAAATTTCCTTGCTGATTTGAATTCATCATTATCTCCTATCAATGCCAGCGGCACCATCAATGTTTCATTAGGTGTAGCTCCGTTTTTTTCAGCTTGCTTTACCAAATCAAAATATTGCATTGGAACTGAAGAAAGATAATTTAAAATAAAATTTATCAGAGGAAGATCTTTTTTATCAGGACGCATTTTGGATAATGTAAAATAAATATTTTCTTCATAAGTATATTTTGACAATTCAGTAACACCTTTCCCATGCAGTTCACCGACTTGAGTTTTTACATTCATAGTAGATGCACCGGAAGCATTACGCATATTTTGTCTTAAATAAACCGCTCCTAATTGCTTATTGACATACGCTATCTCTTTATCATAAGGAGACATTGCTTTAACGACAGGAATTTTTAATTCGTCCGGTAAATCAAGGTCAAAATCATTAGCAAACCATGGTTTAAGTTCCAGATCTCCCATAGGTTCAAAATCAGTTTCAAGACCCAATTTATCAAATACGGATTTTAATGCCATTGGAATATGCTGAATGGAATTAACATGTACTCCTCTTTTACCGACTCTCTGTGGTTTTTCAGGATCAAAACCTTGAACACCAAAGTAGTCATCAAACCACTTTTCCTTGCTGGCTGCATCATCGTTACTTCCCGCCAATGCACCTGCATGTCCAACCGCTCTGGTCAATCGCGCTTTCCAATGCCCTGTAATACAAGCAATAATAGGCTTATCAAATTGCATTTCACCATTTTCTATCATATCCAGAGCTATTTTTTCATAAAATCCACCCGGTTCAATATATAATACCACCGCTCTGGTTCTGGGGTCATTTTGAGCTGCATAGAGAAATTCTGCTACCGGATATTGAATAATTGTATCCTTGCCTGAACTAACAACAGTAGTAGTGCCAAATCCCTGAGTTTTCATATATTCGGTAATAGTAGTACTGAAATTACCCGAATTGCTGTGGATTGCTATCGAACCTTTGATTAATAATTCATCAGGCCGGTCTCCTCCCAAACCACCACCTATCCGCACATGATTCCAGGCATCAGCAACTCCAAGGGAATTAGCACCAAAAACATCAATACTATTGGCTTGAGCAATAGCCCGTATTGCCGTCTGGTCTTTAACGCTGAGTTTTTCCGTAACCAAGACTATTTTTTCCAGTTTTTTATTGTAATGAATCAATTCTGCAACTGCATGATATACGGCTGATGGTGGCAAATATATCACTCCGGTATTGAAATCATGTACTTTTACAGCATCTGCAAGTCTGCTATAAACCGGTATTTCGCCTATTTCGGTTTTCATTACCCCCGGCCGTCCGTATTGCACTCCTGCTACGACATTGCCCCCGCTATAAACATGTGAAACAGGGGTCACTTTTCTGCTCTCATTACCGAGAATATTCATAACCAGTACCTTGTCGTCCCCGGATGCTATCTCTTCAAGGCTGTTTATACCAACATAACATTTGAATTGCTTTAATTTATCAACTACCATGATATTGTTTTAATATGAATTACTCAGGTAAATCATCTTACCTGAAAAAATATTTTTACTACAAATTAATTTATTTCATTTTACTATTTCTCAGCTATCATCCAATTATCAATATTAACAGCATATTGTATCACTTCAATCATAGAACTATCAAATCCAAAAAAACGGTAAGGTATTTCAAGGCTTTCGAGAATATCCTTTGCATAAGAAAACCCTTGTATCAAATTAGGACCTCCTCGTCCTGCCACTACATATATGTCTTTTTTACCGTGTTTTGCAAAATAATCACGCAATGCATCAAACATCGCCTTAAAAGTAATAAAGATATCGGTATTGTTTGCTTTCCCTCCGATTATCAACAACACATTGCTTTGTTCCAACCAGTAATCATAAACAATCCGCGCGATATGATACATTTTTTCATAAGGGGGATTCCCTCCGAAATCACTTGAAATCGTGGTTTTATCCGATAGAATTTCCGTTGCGGCACTATTGGCTCCACCGCCAAACATAAAGGAAGTTATTGTTCCTTTCGGATTGATAACAGCCACATCACTTTGCCCCTGATAGGTACGTAATTGATTTACTTCGATTTCGAATTCCGACAGGTTGGTTTCAAAAATCTCTGCAGGCAAATTCAATCTATCTGCCAAAGGATTATCAATATCCAGCATCCCTTTGAAGTCACAAGCTATTGCATTCAATCGTTTGCCTACCCGTTCCATCCTTATGGGATTGAGTTCTATCATTGTGAAACCATAATCATTATATAATTCCCATAGTTTGGGTAAATGTCTGAGCAAAGCGCTTACCATTTCCTGAGGTGCTTTTAATTTGGCAAGTGCATCAATGATATGATAGTTTTTCAGTCCTGTCAATACGTCAAAAGAGCCTTCCACTATCCTGTCGGGAGGCAATTCTTCTATATCCACACCACCGTCAATAGATAGTGTAAAATTCACTCTTCTGGTAATTGTTGAAACATTGAGATTGAAATATACTTCATAATCTGAGGGGATAAACTCTTCAAAAGTAATACCGTTGGCGATTACTTTTTCATTATGAAAATTATGCTCTGCAAAAAATAATTTTCTTTTAGCCTCCATTGCCCCATTAACAGAATTTACTATTTTCACAAGTCCTGCTTTACCTTTTTTACCAACACCACCGTAAAAGACAGGTTTAACAACAAGTTTACCTCTTTTATCCAATAATTTTTCTATTTCTTCGAAAGTTGCATTTGAATTTAAGACTTCAGGTATTGGAAATCCTGCAAGTTTTAATATAGAACTACCATAACGCATTCCTGTAATACGCATAACAATTATTTTGAAAAAATTAATTATTCAAGATTAACTATCAAATAATAAAAAGGCTTGAAAGTTAATTCTTATTTTTTGTTCAAAACAAAGTTAATATTTTTTATCTAAAAATTTCTTTAATTTCAAATAATTTTTTCAAAACAGCCAAACTTTTGTTCCTTCGGTGCAATTTTTACACATTTCTATTGTGTGCCTGCCAATCAAATTAAGATACAAAATCGCTATTTTTGCAAACGTATTACTTATAAATACACTACACTATGTCCGTATTTATCATCTTATAACCGTAATATCTCCGGTAAGCACAATATCATAACCTTTTGCATTTTCATACCTGATATAATAAAGATATACTCCGGGAGAAACTCGCTTTCCTTTGAATGTACCATCCCATTCCAAGTTGGAGATATTTTTTCTCAATATTATTTTCTCT
>JALSPK010000001.1 GCA_026986005.1 Saprospiraceae bacterium | reverse complement strand
AATTTCTTTCAAATTTTGATAAACTTTTTGTGTTGGCAAACCAACAATATTTGAATAAGAACCGACAATTTTAGATATTTTAGCCAACCCCACCCACTCTTGAATAGCATAGCCTCCTGCTTTGTCAAAAACTTTAAAATTGTTTATATAGTATTCTATTTCTTCATAACTTAACTTATCAAAATATACTTTTGAAATATCTGAAAAACAAATTTTATATTCCCTAAATCTAATGCATACACCGGTGATAACTTCATGACAAGAATTTGACAAACCTTTCAAATAACCAAAGGCTTGCCTTTTGTCAGTCGGTTTGCCAAGTATCTTTCCTTCTTTAACAACTATCGTATCAGCAGTAAGAACGATTCCGTCAAATCCCTCATTTTGCTTAAAAAATGTATCCATTTTTTTATCAGCGATAAATTCGGCAATCTTTTTTACATTTAACGTCTTAGGATATGATTCATCCATGCTCAATTTTACAACTTCTACAATATACCCCATAGATTCCAATAATTCTTTTCGCCTTGGAGAGTTGGACGCAAGTACTATATTTATTTTAAATATATTCATAAACTATTTTCAAACAAAATAAAAACACAACATAAGAATACCTACTAGCATAAAGCTTTTTATGAGCTTGCTTAACATTGTAAATTGATTTTTATCCCTCGCTTTTACAAGCAAATACATGATTACAAGCAGATTTGGAATCACGATTAAATAAACATAAAAATTTAAATATCTCTTATCAATATTAATATCCATATTAGTCCAATAAACAAGTGAAATAAGAATAAACAAAGCAAATAAAGCAGCAATATTTTTTGCCTTCTTAATTCCAAATACCAATGGGATTGTAAATGCATTTTCGATTGTATCTCCTTTGACATCCTCTATATCTTTCACTATTTCCCTAAACATTGAGCTTAAAAATGAAAAAATCATAAATCCTAAAAATACATCTTTTATATAATTATATGAATAATTTGAAATGCTCTTTAACAAGACTCCTGTTTCGTATTCAAAAATCAAAATCACTCCAATAACTCCGGCCGAAAACAATGAAACCACTAAATTGCCCAAAAATATCACCCTCTTTAAATATTTGGAATACAAGTAAAGAAAAAAAACAGCAAAAACATATATCAACAATAAATAATACTTATCCATCTGTGTTGCAATTACAAAAGCCAATAAGCCACCGAACACTATAAGTAAATAATAAAACACATAAGCATTAGATACTGGGATGGTATTGCCCACAATCCATTTATCGGGCTTATTTACCTTATCTATTTCTACATCTACTATATCATTAATGACATTTCCCGAGGCAGCTACAATAACAGTCACAATCACAAATATAGGAAACAAATATAGTCCAAACACCGAGTCAACTCCATGTAATCTAAAGACAGGGAGCAATATCTTATAATATACTATTATTTGAATTAAAGTAACAATAACCAAATTCAAAGGTCTTGCTATTTTAAAATATCTGATCAAGGCAACCATTTATTTTGTGATGATAATACTTTTTCAACTATCTCTCTCACACACCCTTTGCCTCCATTGAAATCAGAAATAAAATCTGATATTTCCAATACTTCATGACATGCATCTCTTGGACAAACAGGTAAAAATACATTTCTTAAAAGCTTCAGATCCAATATATCATCACCCATATACATTACTTCATCTTCCTTAATACCATTGTCTTCAATGAACTTTTGATATATACTTAGCTTATCTGATACCTTAAGGAACACATCCTCTACTCCGAGTTTTTTAAATCTCTTTTTGACACCCAAAGAGTCACCTCCTGTTATAATCACAACTCTAAATCCCTCATCCAAAGCTTTCTTGATAGCATAACCATCTTTTGCATTCATAGCTCTTAGCATGTCTCCTCTTTCTGTCACAATCAAAGTTCCGTCTGTAAAAACACCATCAACATCAAAAATCAAAGTTGAAATTTTCTGAATTTTTTCATGCACATCCATAATAATAAATTTAAAAACCCTAACCCTAATAACAACCTGCTATCAAGATATTGATTGTAAAAAGTTCATTTTTTATCCAAGTTCGGTTCGGTTTAAGGCTGATTTAATATAAAACTAAAAAAAGCCACCTTGGCAAAAATTCAATAACTTTAAACGAAGATAAAAAAAAATAAAATGCTATTGCTCGCAAATGCAATAAAAAATAATATTTTTACACTATGAAATTAAATTTCAAAGTTTTTGGATCGGGCAAACCTGTTATAATTCTTCACGGTTTATTCGGTATGCTAGACAACTGGCAGCAATTTGCTAAACAATTAGCTAATAATTATACCGTGTATATCTTAGACATTAGAAATCATGGAAAATCTCCTCATTCCGATATTTTTAATTACGATGTCATGTCAGAAGATTTAGTATTATTTTTAGAGAAAAACAATATCACCAAACCAAGTTTAATAGGACATTCGATGGGAGGAAAACTCGCTTTAAAATTTGCAATAAATCGTCCAAAACTATTAGACAAGATTATTGTAATCGATATCGGTATAAAAAAGTATAACCCAAGGCATACTTCTATCTTGACTGCATTAAATTCTCTAAACTTAAATTCGTTTGCTAGTAGGGACGAAATTGATAAAGCAATTTCAGTAATGATCAAAGACAGGAAGATAAGACAGTTTTTACTAAAGAATATCGCTAGAAATAAATCTGAAAGCGGATATCATTGGAAGATGAATATATCAGCTATCACAAAAGGATATCCCAATATTATTGACAAAATAGATTTTCCAAACAATTTTGAAAAAAATTGTCTCTTTATCAAGGGCGAAAATTCAGATTATATCCCTGAAGCAGATAAAAATGATATCCGTAAACATATCCCTAATGCAAGATTTACAACTATTCCAAAAGCTAGCCATTGGGTTCATGTAGAGAACTCACAATTATTGTTAAAAGTAGTTAATGAAGAGCTATCTTATACTAAGCTTTACCCATAATAATATAAAATGATATTAAAGTTTGTATTTGATTCCTAAAGTAAAATAAATATTATTATCATATCTGTCTTTATACTTATTTTCGATACTAGAAGTAAAAAAATGATCGCGATCAGCGGAAAGCTGAACTTCCGGACTACTTAAGATATTTGAAAATGAATAATTAAACTTCATATCTAGAGAAAGTCTTTTCCAAAAAGCAAAATCAAAACTTATAAAAGTACTATAATCAATTCTATTATAAACTTTACTATTAAAAAAAGCTTTATCAGAATAAATCACATAGTTTTGACCACCAACATAATTCTTATTTGCAGTGAAATTCGTACCCTTGACCAAATATGATGCTTTCAAACCAATACTCAATTTAAAAACCTTACTATTATAATAGAAAGCTACCGGCATACCAACATAATATAAATTGTCAATAAACCCTCCTAGAGTATAGGGGTTACGTGTCGATATATTAAACTCTTTGTTATATCTTGGGCCTAATCTCCCTTCTCTAATCACTTTATACTTCTCATTGCTTCCATCATAAGCAGGCACATTCAAAATATTAGTTATAAAAGAGTTTGTCATTCCATTCTTTCTTAAAAAAGAAAAACTAAACCCCGCATTGAAACCTATTTTATTTGAAAAATCTATATTATACCCAACACCTGACTCTGCCCCTCCAAAACTAGTAAGGTCTTCTGAAACAACACTTAAACTAGCAGTAAAATACTTATTAAAAATATATTTTTTTATTCCCGAATAAGATCTTGAATCAATACTTCCCTTATAAAGCAATTCAAAATCCTCTTTTTCCAATTCTTCTATATTTAAAGGTAATCTGTTCACCGCCAACAAATCAGTTAAATTCTTAGTTTTTATATTTAAAAAATCATCATCTATCAAACCGGTATCAACAATCTTTCTTTCTGAATACTGTCCATCGACACCTCTATTCGCTAATTCATGTTCATTTTTCCCGACGACTAATGAAGATACACCTATACTTTGGGTTGATTCGGAAGCAACACTTTTTGCAATACCGTTATAACTTGCAATATTCATAGAAACCACGTGTTTTATCCTAACATTAGAACTTTCTTCTAACCCTTTGGACTCTTTTAAATTATTCTCGATTTTTGCAAAATTATTAATGAATTGAGATTTCCTATTTTCTTTTATTTTTTCTTGATTTAGCTTCTTTTGTTTTGCATTATTATCCAACATATAAAAACCACCACCAAGGCTTATCAACAATAAAAAGATTATCAATGCTAACTTTTTATAAAAAATCCTATTATTGTTTATCTGTATTGGCATTTCAGCATCCAATACTTTTGACATTTCTTTCCACCCTTTGTCCATCAAAACCTTATTATTTTCATCAATCATATCTTTCAATGTTTAATTTTATACTTTTTGCCAATTGTTCTTTTGCTTTAAACACATGCCATTTTGAGGTACCTTCCGAAATATCAAGTTCATTTGCAATTTCCTTATGAGAATAACCATCAATAGCATACATTTTAAATATTTTTGACGATCTTTGAGGCAAGACGTCCAGATACTGAACTAAATCTTCGTAATACAAATCATTTAGCACACTAGTTTTCGATCTATTGTTTAGGGTATCATAATCATGCAATTCAAATATTTTCACTTTCATATTATACTTTCTGAAGTAATTGTACAAGCTATTTAATACAATTCTTCTAACCCAGCCTTCAAAATTACCTCTCCCTGAATACGAATCAAGTTGTGTAAACACCTTCAACATTCCATCATTAAAAATACTTATAATATCATCATCATTATTTGCGTACCTTTTTATCATGGGAAGCAATTTTGAAAAAAAGTACCTATACAAAGACTCCTGCGCCTTTCGGTCATTTGACCGACAAGCATTTATCAAATTAATGTCAACACTGTTTTTATTGTTTACATAATTTACCCCAAAACTCTGTTTTTCTTTTACAACTTAAATCCAATTTTTTTCAACTTACTGATTGTTTCTCTATCGTCTTTAGCTTTAACATAAAATACAGCTCCTGTATAACAGGTACAAGCCGTACATGTAATCACCTCATCTTGTTGTGCTTTCACATAAGCTAAATCTATAATGTTAATATTATTCAGTCGCAGATAGTCTTTGAGTATTGTTTCTTCAGATCTGTCCTCATGTGAAATAGCCAGATCGTACCATGGATCCGAACATTGAGTTTCTTTATAATACATCTCAACTTCATCACTAGACAAATCAAAAAAACCAAATTCCTCAGTATTCTTCTCGCAAGATAAAAAAGATAAAATAATGAATACGTAAACAATACCAAACTTAAAATAACAAAATTTCATAACATTTTAATTAAAAGCACATCGCCTATTAAACACAAAGTTCAACTATTTCTTATAATAAAACAAGAAACAACTGAATTATATTTCAATTACAAACAATCTAAACTCAAATTGAAGCCAAGAATAAATTAATTTCATATTGTAAGACACCAATTAAATAACTTTGGTTGGTTAAATAATCAAAAAAAAACCATTTCTTTTGTGAAATGGTTTTTTATACTATTAAAAAGAAACCCTTAATTCAAAGACTCGATTTTCTTTACCAACAATGCTAAATCGTTGTTTATAACCTCTAGGAAGCCCTGATTAATATTAAATTTCAAAATATCTCCATCGTTCTTTTTAATCTTAACTTCACCCGCTGTCAATGCCGACACTAGGGGTGCGTGATCTTTTAGCACTTCAAATTCACCAGATACACCGGGAACTGTTAATGAAACTATTTTTCCGTTAAAATATTCTTTTTCAGGTGTTAATACTACTAATACCATAATACTCTTTTTTTTTATTAAGCCTCAAGCATTTTAGAACCTGCTTCTATTACTTCCTCTATTGTTCCTTTTAAGTTAAATGCTGCTTCCGGATATTCATCCATTGAACCGTCCAATATCATTCTAAATCCTTTGATGGTATCTTCAATACCAACCAAAGCTCCGGATATTCCGGTAAATTGTTCTGCAACATGGAAAGGTTGAGATAAGAATCTCTGTATTTTTCTAGCTCGATTCACTACTGTTCTATCCTCTTCGGACAATTCTTCCATACCTAGAATAGCAATAATATCTTGCAATTCTTTATATCTTTGCAATATGTGAATCACATCCTGAGCAGTTGTATAATGCTCCTCTCCCACCATATCTTGATTCATGATTCTTGAGGAAGAATCCAATGGATCAATAGCAGGATAAATACCAAGTGATGCTAATTTTCTACTCAATACCGTAGTAGCATCAAGGTGTGCAAAAGTAGTAGCCGGAGCAGGGTCTGTCAAGTCATCTGCAGGCACATATACCGCTTGTACGGACGTAATAGATCCTCTTTTTGTGGATGTGATACGTTCCTGCATCAAGCCCATTTCAGTAGCCAAAGTCGGTTGATAACCAACAGCAGACGGCATCCTACCCAATAACGCTGACACCTCTGAGCCAGCTTGAGTAAAACGGAAAATATTGTCGATAAAGAACAAAATATCTTTGCCTCCTGACGGATCACTCAAATCACCATCTCTATAATATTCAGCAACAGTCAAACCGGACAAAGCCACTCTAGCTCTCGCACCGGGAGGCTCGTTCATTTGACCAAACACCAAAGTTGCCTGTGACTCTAACAATTCATTTTTATCCACTTTGGTAATATCCCAACCTCCATTCTCCATATCCTCCATAAACTCCTTACCGTATTTTATCACATTTGCCTCAAGCATCTCTCGAAGCAAATCATTCCCCTCTCTCGTTCTTTCTCCAACTCCTGCAAAAACAGAAATGCCTTCATATCCTTTAGCGATATTGTTGATAAGCTCCATGATAAGTACTGTTTTTCCAACACCTGCACCTCCAAACAAACCAATTTTTCCACCTTTTGGATATGGTTCTATCAAATCAATAACCTTTATTCCTGTATATAATACTTCTGTCTCAACAGAAAGATCCTCAAATCTAGGTGGTTTTCTATGGATGGGGTAAGAATTTTCATCTTTAGGTATTGCTCCGATTCCATCAATAGCTTCACCCACGACATTAAACAATCTACCTTTAATCTGTTCTCCAACCGGCATCGCAATTGGTTTACCGGTATCTAAAGCTTTATCACCACGCTTCAATCCATCCGTAGAATCCATTGCGATACTTCTAACCGTATCTTCACCCAAATGTTGCTGTACCTCCAAAATCAAAGTTGAATCCCCTCTATCGATTTCTAATGCATTTAAAATTTCCGGCAATTCTGCGCCTTTATCTGTAAATGAAACGTCCACAACCGGGCCTATAACCTGACTTACTTTTCCGTAATTTGACATACTATTTTCTAATTTTTGTTAAAAATTGCTGCGAAGATACAAGTATTTGCAACAAATAATAAAAATTTTTACAAGTTTTTTATATAAAATTTAAATAACTACCAATTATTAAATGATTTGTTGATTATATCATCCAAAATTAGGTCAAAATCCTCTTTTATCAATGCATCTTGAACTTCGTCCAAAGATTGTTCACTAGAAAAATCAGCAAACCCAGTAAATGTTTTTTTCCAATTCTCTTTTTCATGAAGAGTATTCACATACTCAACTTTAATATTAATTTGCAATCTATTGAGTGAAGCACCTACATTGTTTGGAGCTTGAGCAGTAACTTCAAATGAACTTATCGTACCTGAAAATACGATATGAGGATCGTTTTCATCATAAGTCAAACTTGTCTCGTCAATAATCTTTTTTCTTAATGCTTCAGAAAAATCCTGACTTAAAGTAGCAGGTGAATTTGAAGCCGTATTTCCAAAGTCCTCAACGTAAAATGTTTTCACATCAGGTTCAATAGAAATATCTTTGAAGGTATAAAAAATAAAACAAGAAGAAAGCGAAACACTTAAAAACAAAAGAAACAACAATTTTTTCATAACATTTTAGATATTTACTTATTCATTCAACTCAAAAGAAATATTTTTATTCTTTTATTTCATATTCCTTTATTTTTCTATATAAGGTTCTCTCTGACAGACCAAGCTCTTTTGCAGCATTTCGTCGTCTTCCTTTGTACTTTTTCAGGGCTTTTATAATCATAGATTTTTCCATTTCACTTAGATTTAGATTTTCATCCATGACTTCTACATCATAATTTGATTCTTTTGATTTAATATCAGCTCCAAAATCACTTATTATCGGATAATCAATATCAACACCGTCTTCTAATTTATTGATTCTATGTTCAATATTAGAAATCATTGCTTTATCTCTACCCAAACTATAATCGGGTTTATCCAGAATAGGTAAATCCAAATTATTTGTTTGAATCAAATCATAAAACAATGTTTTTAAATCAGATAAATCTTTTTTCATATCAAATAAAAACTTATAAATCAAATCGCGATCATTTGTCCCCTCTCCACTCAACTTTTCATCATAAGAAACAGGTAAGTTTCTCACTCTTATCTCCGGCACAATTTCAATAAGCTTTTCAGCTGTTATCACCCTTTCATCGGAAAGAACAGATAATTTTTCTACTACATTTTTAAGCTCTCTAATATTTCCCGGCCATGTATAATTGCGTATATATTTCTGAGCTTGATCATCCAAGGATACTGTCGGAAAGTTATATTTCTCAGCAAAGTCTCTTGCGAATTTTTTGAACAAAAGAATAATATCCTCCGGTCTATCTCTCAATGCCGGTAATTGAATCGACACTGTATTCAACCTATAATATAAATCTTCTCTAAATTTTTTCTCTTTTACTTTTACTTTCAAATCGACATTAGTGGCTGCTATTACTCTTACATCCGTCTTACGTACTTTGGACGAACCCACTCTAAAGAATTCACCATTCTCCAAGACACGCAACAAATAACTCATCGTATCCATTGGCAACTCTCCTATTTCATCTAAAAAGATCGTTCCTCCATTAACTGTTTCAAAATACCCTTTCCTATCGGATGTCGCTCCGGTAAAAGCACCTTTCTCATGCCCAAACAATTCCGAATTAATCGTTCCCGCCGGTATGGCAGCACAGTTTAATGCAATAAAATCATTGTGTTTCCTATTGCTCATACTATGAATGATTTTGGAAAATACTTCCTTTCCTACTCCGCTTTCTCCTTGCACCAACACCGTCATATCGGTATTAGCAACTCTTAAAGCAGTCTCAATAGCTCTATTCAATTTTTCAGAATTACCAACTATTCCAAAACGTCTTTTTATTGCTTGTAATTCCATAATTCTAATCTTAATTTAATCTTCTAATTTTCCTTTTAGAGTCGCACTAGTAGCATCGTATACACGTACGCTTGCATAATCGCCAACGCCAAGCCCCTCCCTTTTAGGAAATATAATAACTTTATTTTGAGAATTTCGCCCTTTAAACTCCTCCTTGGACTTCTTGGAATCTCCTTCAATTAATACTTCAAATACTTTTCCTATATCTTTTTTATTGTGCTCAAAAGACAATTGATTTTGAAGCCTGATAATTTCACTTAAACGCTTTTTTTTCATTTCCAGCGGGACATCGTCTTCTAGAGTTCTTTCTGCCTTTGTCCTAGGTCTTTCTGAATAGTAAAACATATATGACATGCTATAATTTGATTCTCGCATTATACTCAATGTATCTTTATGTTCATCCTCGGTTTCAGTACAAAACCCTGCAATCATGTCGGAAGAAATAGCTATATCAGGAATAATCTCATATATCTTTTTGATCCTATCCAAATACCATTCACGGGTATAAGTCCTGTTCATCAATTCCAAAACACGCGAATTCCCGGATTGAACCGGTAAATGAATATAATTGCAAATATTCTCGTATTTTGCCATTGTGTATATAACATCATCAACCATGTCTTTTGGATGTGAAGTAGCAAACCTTACTCGGAGCAAGGGATTCACTTTTGCCACTAGTTCCAACAAATTGGAGAATGTCACTTTCTCACCTGTCTCCGGATTCTCCCAGTGATAGGAATCAACATTCTGTCCCAATAGAGTAACTTCCCTATAGCCTTTGGAAAATAAATCTACTGCTTCAGCAACTATCGAATATGCATTTCGACTCCTCTCCCGACCTCTCGTGTAAGGCACAACACAAAATGTACACATATTATTGCAACCTCTCGTGATAGATATAAAGGCAGAAACACCATTTTTGTCAAGTCGTACAGGTGTTATATCATCATATGTCTCTTCTTTTGAAAGATGAACATTTATCCCCTTGTTACCGTGCTTTGACCATTCGACAAGCTCAGGCAAACTACGATAAGCATCAGGTCCAACTACCAAATCTACTATTTTATTTTCCAAAAACTCTTCTTTTAGCCTTTCTGCCATACACCCCAAGACACCGACTTTAATATCTTTGTTGTTTTTTTTATAAACTTGAAACTCTGTCAGTCTTTTCAACAATGTTTTTTCAGCTTTATCTCTTATTGAACAAGTATTGACAAATATCAAGTCAGCATCAGCTATGTTTCTTGTAGCTTCATACCCGTCTTTTCGCATTATAGCTGCCACAATTTCAGAATCATTGAAATTCATTTGACATCCATAACTCTCAATGTATACTTTTTTAGTGATTTTATTTAACTCTGTATTTTCTTTAAAAAAGACCTCTCCTTGCCTTTTCTCGTCAATATATTTTTCTTCACCGCTCATTTCTTTAAACATATTTACCTCTATTTTTTTATTTATTCCGCAAAGATAAGCCTTTTAATAAATATAATGTCATTTTGACAGCAAAAGGATTATTTCTATCTTTTTTTTAAATCAATTTTTGTATAATTTATATTTATTTCTGCTTTTCTTAACAAAAAAATAAGGATATTGGACGTTAATAGGTATATTCGCAAAATATTTATATTATTATTTAAAATTGTTGATGAATTTCACAAAAGAAGATATCGTTTTTATTATCAATCCTAATTCCGGACAAAAAAAACCGGAGGTATTGGTAAGAAAAATTAATAAAATCGATAACTCTTTTAATATTCATATTACAAACTCCATTGCGGAACTGGATCTTCTATCAAAAACCATCATAGACAAATATAAAGTATTTATCATTGCAGGGGGAGACGGGACAATAAATCATTTTGCAAATTACTTGTTTAACAAAAAAGATAAAGCAATGGCAATCATACCTAGAGGCTCAGGCAATGGCTTTGCTAAAGAACTGGGGTTTAACTCCAATATCAGAAAGTTGCTTTCCAACATTTATAAAGGAGATACCTTAGATGTAGATGTGATTGAGATAAATAACAGAAAATTCATCAATGCTGCCGGAATTGGTTTTGACAGTTGCGTTGCCCATCTATTTGCAAAGAGAAATAGCCGGGGACTAGCTGGATATTTTGTCTCGACTTTGAAGTGTATGCGCCAATTTGAAAGCTTCAAAGCTAAACTTCATTTTGACAGCTTAAATATTGAAGACGATTTTAAAATGGTAACATTAGCCAATACAAGACAATTCGGCAACAATGCACTAATTGCACCAAAAGCAAACCCTTCTAGTGGTAAGTTGGATATCGTTTTGGTAAAACCCTTTCCACTATATTATTATCCTGTATTTATTGTAAATATGTTTATTGGAAAAATAAAAGACTCAAAATACATATCATATTATCAAACCGGTTCAAAAATAAAAATAGAAGCAGATTATAATAAATTCCATATTGATGGAGACCCTATAAAATTCGGTACTACTACATTGATAAAAATACACCCCGGCAGCTTAAAAATCATAGATACCGGGAAAATAAAAAATATATAAATTCATTATATTTTAAAAATAAACCCGTCTTTAAATTTTAGCCGAATTTCAAAAATTGCCTGTTTTCTTGCAGACACTATATAAAAAAAAACATATATTTGACAAATTAATATAAAATTACGCATCATAATAAACCGTTTTAACATGAACAGCAAAATTCATATTTTTACTTATTTCACAATTCTAATTATATTAATTTTCACACAAAAACTAAATGCTCAATTTGAATCTGAAATTGAATGTTTTTCTATACTTGCAGGAAAAAACGCAACTATCGACAACTCCGTAATGATAGCTCACAACGAAGACGATTGGGGAGACCTATTGATCAATTGGTACAAAGTTCCTGAACAAAATTACAGTAAAGGAACCAAAATAAAACTTCAAAACGGTGCTGAAATAGACCAATCATTACACACTTATTCATATCTATGGGTGGAAATGCCGGGAATGCAATTTTCTGATAGTTACATGAACGAATGGGGTCTTACTATTGCCTCAGACCAATGCAAATCGCGTGAAGACAAGCCAATAATTGATAAAGGCGGTATTGGATTTTACTTGCGGAGGATAATGATAGAAAGAGCAAAAACGGCAAGAGAAGCAGTGAAATTAGCCGGAGAATTAATTGAAAAACTGGGTTACAATTATTCAGGCAGAACATATTGCATTGCGGATCCCAATGAAGCTTGGATGATGGCAGTAGTCAAAGGAAAGCATTGGGTCGCACAAAGAGTTCCCCATGACCATATTGCCATAATACCCAATCATTATACTATTGGCGAAATTGACCTCACAGACACTATTAATTTTTTGGGTAGCAAAGACATCTATGATTATGCAATTCAAAGGAAATGGTATGACCCCAATTCAAAAAAAACATTTAATTTCAAAAAAGCTTACGCTGATCAAAGTACGCTAAAAGCTATATGGAATACCCCAAGATTCATGACTGCTATTAATATGTTGGCAGAGACAAAAGTTCATTACGGAGAGGATTTCCCATTTTCATTTACCCCAAAAAATAAGGTAAGTAAAAAAGATATCATAAAAGTTCTCGCAAGCCATTTGGAGAATACAGACTTTGAATCTTGTAACGGTAAAAACCCTCATGATAATATAGCAAGCAGAATTTGCTCACCAGGCAATCAATATGGTTTTGTCACTCAACTAAGGAACAACTTACCAAAAGAAATAGCTTATGTAATGTGGACATCGATAAAAAGACCTTGCACACAAGCATTTATCCCATGGTATTTTGGAATAGAAAAAATCCCTTCTGAGTTTACATATGAAAACTGGAAATCTGCAGTAAAAAAACATTTTTCTAGAGTTGATTTGAAGAAAAAAACTCAAGATAAAGCTTATTGGAAGTATAAAGAATTGGCAGATTTGACCGATAAAGACTATTACAATCTATCACTAAAACAAATAAATGAAAAAAATAAGATTGAGAAAGAGCTATTTAACAACCAAGAATCTTTTGAACGCAAATATTTAAGGTTTTATACTAAAAACAAACATAAAGCAAACCTATTTCTACAACAATATCAAAGTAAAATAATAAATCTCAGCCTTGATAATACGATTAACACATTGAAAGAAATAAAAAAAGCCGTCTCTAAAAAGTGAGACGGCTTTAAATCAAATTATCAAATGTTAATTAATCAAAATCATTTTCTTAGTAATCGCATCTCCTGCTACTTTTATCGTATAATAGTATACTCCTTTTGCGCTGAAACTTGAATTGGACACTTTAAAATCATTAATCCCTTTTTCAAAAGCTCTAGATTCATTATAAATCATTTTGCCATTCAAATTGTATATTTCAAGCACTACTTTTTCACTTTCAGGAATATTAAATTTAATAAAAGTCACATCATTAAATGGATTAGGAGTATTCTGGTAAACTTCAAATCTATTAAGCAACTCCTTGTTTCTGTATTTAACAACTATTTTCTTATCAACACCATCTTTTACAGAAATTGCCGGTGTCACACTACTGTTAATATCTACATCATGAGAGACTGAACTATTATTCAAAGCATTGAACTTGATATAAAACAACGGTTTAACTACATCTATACTTCTTTCCCCTACTACATTCCAACTAAATGTCACAATCCCGTTTTCTTCTGACTGCAAACCAAAGTTTGATTCATCAACGTCAGCTTGTCCGGACTCAAACCCAGCAAATGCTAGATTTTGCTCATTGAAGTCTATAGTAAATTGAATACCCTCAATATTATCAGCAGCATATACAGGTACTGTATAATATTTCCCTTTATCCATTTTAATATTTTCCAATTCAACAACACTATAATCATCACCTCTCATCATCAAGCCTTGGGCATCAAAAGAGCTGTTTAAGTCCCCCATTTTTATTACTTTAAAATCTGCATCATCTACACTATAATTTAAGTTATCATAAATTAATTTATTCTTATAGGTTTTTAATGCATTATGTTTAGTTAACTGCTGTTTTGCATCAACAAACTCCCAGCAATTTGCTTTTTTATATCTATTGGTTCTTCCCAAAATCAGCTTTCTTATATCAAGTATATCACCTGCAGTAATAGATTCAGTACCATTCACATCAGCTGCTATATACTGATAGACATTATTAAAACTCTTTATCCCCAACAAGTGTTTTTGTATAACCACTATATCACTTGTTGTCACACCGTCCAGACATTTTGTATTGTCCGATTTTGGCTTTAATTCAAACCTATTGGAAGATTGCAAATTGCTAAATTCATACCTACCATCACTTCCGGAATCTTTCTTTTTAATAAATTCTGGATTTGAATTAGTCAACTTGAGGGAAATTCCTTTCACAGGATCATTATTAGTCCATTTGGTCATTATTCCACCTATCTTTAAACCACCTGTAGTCTCTTCACAATTACCATTTCCTTCGACTCTTAACAATATATCGCAGTGTTCTTGATTTCCTGCATTGTCCGTTACCCACATTTTTAAGTAAAACGTCCTTGCTATTCCATCAATCAAACTGTCACAAGTGATATTGTACAATGTATCATTCACGTCAGAAGAAAATGAAAACAGAAGTTCGTCTTGCGGTGTACAGTTATCAAGACTACCATGATCAAACTTATTCACATCCATCGTTACCATCCCGACTTGATTCATTACTACTGTTGTCAAATCAGTAATACAATAAGGAGTCGGTTTCTTACAATCTTTGACAGTAAAATCATATTCACATATATTCTCATTTCCACATCTGTCTTCTACTATCCAAACTATAGTGTATTTTCCTTCATCCATAGTCTTAGTAAAGTGATTGCTTTGACCAAATTCATCAAAAGTACCATCTCCGTCAAGATCCAGTTTCCATCTCCAAAGTAAATCTTCTGCAGGTGTACAATCATCGGTCGCAGATGCTGATAATTCGACTAATCCTGAACATTCACCATACACACAAACATCTCTATCTTGACAGTCGCTTGTAAACTCAGGTGCAGTATAGTTATTTAGCATAATCGTTTGCTCATGTGTCCACTTCATATAATCCGACTGACACCAGTCTCTTACTTCCCATTTACGGATAATTTTCTTACATGCATCGCCCTGAACACTAAACAACTGATCCTCATATCTAATAGCAACCATACTACACATATTATCATTAACTTGTGGTACGCCGGTTATGGATGTATCAGCATCTAGATTTGAGCAACCTGTAAAAGAAGTATTTTTCGGCCACACTATATCACCACCCTTATAATTAAATGGTGTAGGATTTGTAATTGTTATTGTTTGCAAACATGGATTTGTCCTACCCCCATTGTCTATTGCTGTAAAGGTTCTGTATATCTTACCAATATTACAATTATTTATATCAAACCTATCAGATGATTCCACTCTTACATCACAGTTATCGTAAGCATATCCATCCTGCCCTATAACACCATTATTATATATATCATGAATAATAATATCTTTCCTTAAGCTCTTATCTATCACTACAGTTCCAAAGTATTTATCCAAATCATCGGGATTAAAATAAAAATCACAACTTACATAAATATCCGGAGGACAAATTATCTGTGGAGGTAATTTATCCTCGACTAATACTTCTACCATACACGAATTGAAATTTCCTGCTTGATCTGTTGCTCTCATCTCTACCATTAATGTATCTCCGGATTCATCACAACAAAATCCCACATATGGTCCAAATTCAAAATATGAAGGATCACATGTATATGTCATTTTTCTTATTTCCCATTTAACAATACTACAATTATCAAATGAGCCATCATCCACATTACCAGGCTCTAATCTAATCTCACCGCTAGTTCCTAGATTAACTTTTGTATGTTGATCACAAATCATATATGGTCTCACATTATCTATAACTTTTATTATATAAGAACATTTACTAATCCTATTGCAATCATCAATTGCCTTAAATTCAACTCTATAAAAACCCAATGGCAAATGATTAATATAAAATTTACTTCCATCCTCCTGAACTGCTACCTCTTGTCCGGTAGCCTGACTATAAACTTTTACAAACAATGAAGTAGAAGAGCAATTATCAGTTACTTCAGGTATTTCCAATTCATACAATTCAGAATTACATTCATATGAAGAAGAACCAACAACAACAGTATCTTTAACACATATCATAACAGGTGGAACAGTATCCATAATCTTAATTATCTGTGTATAATGTACAGTAGAATCAGTATTACACCAGTCAATAATAGTCCATTTTCTTACTACATCAAACGTATTTCCACATCCAGGGAAATTAGAGTCTTCATATCTATATTCTATAGAGCTACAAGACCACAATTCAGGCCAACCTGTAAAATCAGGGGAAGGATTTCCATTTGGAAGTGCTGATGCCAACCAAGCTCCGTCACAGGATAAAGCATTTGTATCTACATTATTCCAATTAGGAGGTAAAATAACCGAACTAACAGGTATTCTTTCCACCATTATAGTATCATTACACTGTGAGATGTTCCCACTTTCATCAACTGCTTTCCATTTTCTTACTATTCTCTGTTGATACTCTAAATCATCACTACATTCATATTTTATTTCTTCATCCTGATAAGTCAATATCACATCACCACATGCATCCCATCCTTCTACAGTATACTTATGATCATTCAGCGAATCCCTATAAATCGTATCTATAGTAAAAAGACTTGTGTCAATCGGAAAACCTAATGAATCAGGAATAAGATCAACC
The DNA here is from genome assembly GCA_026986005.1 of Saprospiraceae bacterium. Taxonomy (GTDB): domain Bacteria; phylum Bacteroidota; class Bacteroidia; order Chitinophagales; family Saprospiraceae; genus JADJGA01. The sequence goes on along the minus strand of JALSPK010000001.1, from coordinate 4,592 downwards.
TGACATGTTACAGTATCATTTCCACAATCAATTATTGGATGAAAGTTGTCCTGGATAGTAATCAAACCGCTACAAGCATTCCAACTACATTGGTGCGTAACAGTATAAACCAGAGTTTGACCGATATAATCCCCTGTCAAAATATCATTTGGGATAATATTTCCATCTGCATCCTTTATCTCTATGTCATATAATGAATAAGGAATACTGGAGTCTTCCCCCTCCAAAACCATAGGTGGAGTAACATGATATTCACAATGAAAATTCAATGGCAATGTGACGTTATCATTACATGCAAACAATACATCATCTTGAATAAATACATCTGCTTCATCCTGATACAACGTACCTTGAACACCATATAAGTAAATAGTCACCTTACCATTAGCTTTATCATTTGCTCCGGGTGTATAAGTCACTGCATTTGCAAAAGTAGCATCAGGATTAAAAATACCATCTCCTGATGTACCCCAACTCTTAACTCCTGTTGCAGTATTTACGGGGTTCAAATCTGACAATGAAACAATATCACCTTTACATATCGCAATATCGTCACCCAAAGTCACTACTTGAGCACTTGTAAATGAAATAAATAAAAAAGTAAAAATAATAGGAAGAAATAGTCTACCAATATCTTTAACTTTAACAAAGCCGGGGGAATTTTCCCTATTTTTTGTTCTTCCGATTAACATAAAACATTTCATAATTCTTTGATTTTTAAACATCTAACAATACAACTTTAATTTTTAACATATTATATTTATTTGTAATGCAATTTTCGTGCCAATATTTTAATCTATCAAATCTTGATTATTAATTATTTTAATATTAAAAAATATCATCATATGTATTTATTGCATAAAATTCTTATTTGTACTCGAATTACTCATTTGGATTTTGTTTTGTTTTTGAAAATTGCATGTTCTTTTTCAATCACTATATCAATAAATAACTACCTTTGCTTGATATAAAAAAAAATAACTATGACCAATAAGAATGTAACATTATTTGAAGTAAGCTGGGAAGTTTGCAACAAAGTAGGAGGAATCTATACTGTCATCTCTTCAAAAGCAAAAAGCTTAATGGAAAAATATGACAATGTTATAATGATAGGTCCCGATTTAGCAAAAGATGATGAGGGATTTAAAGAATTTATTGAAGACAAAACTCTTTATGAATCATGGAGAATAAATGCCGGCAAAAACGGGCTAAAGTTCAGAATTGGAAAATGGAATACTGTAGGAAAACCAATTGCTATATTGGTTGATTTTACGTCACTATTTCAAGAAAAAAACAATATCTTATCACATTTTTGGGAGAAATACAAACTTGACTCACTAAAAGGAGAATGGGATTATATAGAGCCTGTCATGTTTGGTTATGCTGCTGCTCAAATCATTGAGTCTTACTATAAGTATAATATGCTTCAACGAGAAACAGTATTAGCACACTTCCATGAATGGATGACAGGATCGGGGATTTTATACCTCAAGGAAAAAGTACCTGGTATTGGTACAATATTCACAACTCATGCTACTATCTTGGGCAGAACCATCGCGGGAAATAATTTACCATTATATAGCAAACTACATGAATACAATCCACAAGTATTGGCTAACAACTTTAACATCACAGCTAAATATTCACTAGAAAGAATTTCAGCTGAACAAGCGGATGTATTTACTACCGTTTCTGAGATTACAGCAAATGAGTGCAAATATTTACTACAAAAAGAAGTGGATCAGGTAACTCCAAACGGGTTTGAAGACACATTTGTACCTATTCAAAATGAATTTAATGTAAAAAAGAAACTTACTAAAAACAAATTAATTGAAGTTACGGAAGCTGTTTTAGGCTACAGGTTATCAAATGACCCCATTTTCATTATCAATAGTGGCAGATATGAATTTAAAAATAAGGGCATAGACGTATTCATTAAATCTTTGCACAAATTAAGCCTTGACAATCAGGACAGAGAAGTAATAGCATTCATTGCTGTTCCGGCGGGCATAAAAGGAGTAAACAACATTGTAAAAAGGAGACTGGAAGGAGAGATATTTGACTCATTACCCGAAATATCCACGCATGAATTGGTCGACCCAAACAATGACCCGGTAATCAGAATCATGAGAAAATTGGGTATGTCCAACAGCAGCAAGAGCAAAGTAAAGATTGTATTTACACCCGTATATCTTGATGGAAACGATGGAATATTCAATTTAAAATACTACGATTTTCTATTAGGTTTTCATTTTAGTGTATTTCCGTCTTATTATGAACCTTGGGGTTACACTCCTATGGAAAGTCTTGCTTATCATGTACCAACTATCACCACTACACTTGCAGGTTTTGGCGTTTGGATAAATAACAAAGTCAATTCAGAGAATGCAGGAGCATTTGTTATAAGAAGAACAGACGACAATGATGAAGAGGTCGTAAATGAATTAAAAAAAATCATTGCTGAATTTATAACAATGAAAACTCCAAATTTCATGATGAGCTGCATTAATGCAAAAGAGCTATCCATGCTTGCTCTCTGGAAAAATCTTATCTCAAACTACACTAAAGCTTATAATATTGCTATAGATAAAACAGAGAAGAGAAAAGAACAACTGGGAGAGTTTCTCGATTTTGAACAACAAGGAATAAAATTTGAAGAACTTGATTCCCAAAAACCTATATGGAAGAAGATATTTATTAAACCAAACCTCCCTAAAGAAGTCGTTTTTCTCGAAGAGCTATCGAAAAATATTTGGTGGACATGGAACAAAGATGCAGAGGCTTTATTTAGAGAGATTGACATTGATCTATGGGAAAAGACCACTCATAATCCTGTTGAACTCTTAGAGAAACTAAATATTAGAAAATTAAAAAAATTATCAACGGACAAATCATTTATCAATAAATTAAACTCTGTTGAAAAATCATTCAGAAAGTATATGGATGTTGAAAAACCGGTTGACAAAATAGCCTATTTTAGCATGGAATTCGGATTGCATGATACTGTAAAAATATTTTCCGGAGGACTAGGTATTTTGGCTGGAGATTATATGAAAGAAGGAAGTGATAGCAATTTCAATATGATTGGAATAGGGTTATTGTACCGAAACGGCTATTTCAAACAAAAAATAACTCTATTGGGTGATCAAATATCGACACTATCACCTCAAAGATTTACACATCTACCTGTAATACCGGTATTGGACTCCAAAGGAGACCGAGTGAAGGTAAACATTTCTCTTCCGGGAAGAGTATTATTTGCTCAAGTATGGAAGATTAACATCGGTCGCAACATACTATTTCTATTAGACACAGATATTGATGAAAACACATATGATGACAGAAAAATAACTTCTCAACTATATGGAGGAGGACAAAACATGAGGTTTATTCAAGAGATATTATTAGGGATATGCGGAATTAGATTATTGAACACTCTTGGCATCAAACCTTCATTGGTTCACATCAATGAGGGACATGCTGCGTTAACCGGTATTGAACGATTAAGAAATTACATTCAGAATGACAAAATTGACTTTAAACTAGCTTTTGAATTGGTAAGAGCTTCTAGTTTGTTTACCACACATACCCCTGTTCCTGCAGGGCATGATGCCTTTACAGAAGATTTGGTTCGAGCATATTTACCAAATTACAACGAAAAATTAAATATCTCATGGGACGAATTCATGAGTATAGGCAGAATAAATCCGGAAGACAAGCATTCAAAGTTTTCAATGAGTATCGTTGCGGCTAAGCTATCTCAGGAGATGAATGGGGTGAGTAAGATACATGGAGAGGTAAGTAAAAAGATGTTTGACAACTTATATCCGGGTTATTTCGCTAAAGAATCTCATATTGACTATGTAACTAATGGTGTTCATCTCCCTTTTTGGATTGGATCCAAATGGAGTGAATTTTACAAGAAAGTATTAGATAAAAACTATCTAAATCAACAACTTGACAAAGATATTTGGAGTAAAATATATGATATAGAGGACAAGGATGTCTGGGAAATTCGAAATTTCTACAGAACCAAATTAATCAATTATCTCAGGGAGAGACTTAAGAATGAAATGATGTGTAGAAACGAATCTCCAAGAGTCATTTTCAATGTAATTGATGGCTTGAGGGATGATGTTTTAACCATCGGTTTTGCCAGAAGATTTGCAACATACAAGAGAGCTCTTTTGATTTTTAAAAACATAGATAGATTAAGAGAGATAGTAAATAATCCTGACAAACCTGTTCAATTAATATTTGCCGGAAAAGCCCATCCCAACGACAAAGCGGGACAAGACTTAATAAAAAGAGTAATAGAATATTCAAAATCACCAGAATTTATAGGAAAAATATTTTTTGTTGAAAACTATGACATCACACTTGCTAAATATCTAGTCCAAGGCGTTGATGTATGGCTAAATACTCCAACAAGACCTCTGGAAGCTTCGGGCACCAGTGGCGAAAAAGCTATAATGAATGGTGTTTTGAACCTAAGTGTACTTGACGGATGGTGGGCAGAAGGATACGTAGAAGGAGCAGGATGGGCGCTAAAAGAAGAAAGGACTTACGACAATCAAGAATTTCAAAACACT